>JAUIFT010000543.1 GCA_030430345.1 Calditrichia bacterium
TGCATTGCCCTCCGCAACCAGCACCAGTGAATGCGGATTGTGGCAGTCGCTACAGCGAACGCCGGCCTGGAACATCTTACTTTGGCGGAAAGATCCGTAAACATAGACTTCTTCAAGAATTTGCCCGTCCGGATAATACATACCACTGCGCAACAATTCGGGCTGAAAATGATCGAGATAGGGTAATTCATGGGCATCATTTGCGGTAATTGCCAATCGCCGGGAATGGCAGGGCGCACAGGTTTCTATCTGAATTTGCGGCTGCGTCTTAAAATCATTGGGCAATGCCAGCTCGCTCCGCGCCGGAGAATTATCGCTCGAATCATACTGCTCTGCCCAGGCGATATGCGCACTGCCGTTGCCATGGCAAGCCTGGCATCCGACATTGATTTCATCCCAGCGGGTGTGGTATGATTTGCGCTCAAAATCAAAATTCTTGGTTAGGTTAGTTGAATGACATTCAGCGCACATCATGTTCCAGTTTTGGTAGGAGCCGCTCCAGTGCAATGGATCGTCGTGGGCAATTTTTTCATCCGGATAGAGAGAGAACCAGCGTTGTTTTTCGGTATCCCAAACCACGCTAAATGCCTGATACCGTCCTTGCGGAAATGCCACCAGGTATTGTTGTAATGGTTCTATACCAATCACGTAATCAATGCGAAAATCCTGCGGCTGCCCGTCCGGCCCTTCCGTATGGATCCAATACCCGTTATCTCTTTTAAAAAAGCGGGTGTTAATACCATCCTTCTGAAAAGTAACATCGTCAAAATTTCCGAGAACGCTACTGTCATTCGCTGTTTGCAACGCTTTGTCATGATGCGATCCCAGCCAATCCTGGTATTCTTTTGCGTGACAAACGGCGCAGTCTTTACTAACAGCAATCTTACCGGGGATCTTCGGTGTTCCCTCTGTTTCCCCCTCTACCGGCGGGTGGTCGCAACCGTAGAAGCTGATGGCGATCGCCGAAAGAATAAGGACAATTCTGAAACAGCAATCTTTCATATACAAATCCTGGATGAAACGTTTAATTTAGACGTATAAAGATATTCAGCAACAATCATTTCTATTGATGCGGCAATATACGATTTTTTAGCTAGAAAGCGAAACCGGGGTTTTCCATGTTTATTGATTGTTGTTTGTTGTTTGTTGTAGAATGAATTCATGAATTCATTCTACAACGTTCGAAATCCCTCCCCGATCATCTCGGTAACATCGGATGCGATCACAAATGCATGGGGGTCGTATTGGCGGATAATATCCCGCGCCACTTTAAACTGATCGTAACGTATAATGATCATCAACAAATTTTGCGGCAGATTATTCATAGCATTATTTGCCATCAGGATACTCGATTCCGCGCACACTTCTTTGGTCAGATGCGTGCGGATTTCGTCCATTCTGGGAGAAACAATCAGCAATTTTTTATGTTGATACATACCGAAGGTGATCGAATGAATTGTTTTCGAAAACATATAAAGGGCAATCGCGGAAATCATTGCCTGCTCCACACCAATCACCAGGCTACCGGAACTAATCACGACCGATTCGACCATTAAAACTGTTCTGCCCGGTGGAATCCCCAGTTTCCCGGAGAGAATATCCGCAATGCCCAGGGTGCCGATAAAACTGTATCCGTTGAGGATAATTAATCCCACACCGAGCCCGGCCAAAATACTGCCCCCGATCGCCATCAGCAGAATATTCTCGGAGATAAGAATTGTTTTCGTCCAGGGTGTGGTTAGCTGAACCAGGCTGATAAAGGTTGTCAGAGTGAGCGTCGATTTTATTAACTTTTCCCGGCGCATGTAGGCAAACTGAATCATAAAGAAGACCACGGCGACAGCGAGAATAATCATCCCAAGATAATCATTAAAGTTTTCTCCCAGCAAGTTCAGCAGGATAATGGAAATGCCCGGGATGCCACCAGCGAATATCGCCATCGGTTTGTAGAAAAGATTAACGGCCATCGCCAGCCCGAATGCCCCGGCAAACATTCCCAGAAATTCCAGAATTTTCCTTAACATATCGTTTCCTTTTTTTCGTTGTTTGTTGATTGTTGCCGCTACGCATAACAGCAACAATCAACGAATTTACCATTCTCCCCCGCTTTTGCAAACTTTTCCCAAATTCTCCGTTAATATGAATTCAGATCAAATTGAGGGGTGTGTATGCACAAAAGAGACAAACAATTTCCAAATCCCCTGCTGCTTTGGGGAACGCTGCTGCTCTGCGGTTTTTGTGCCTTGATTTTTTATAACAAGCTGGAGAATCCCTTCGGAGGATTGTTTTCGGGAAGCGTGTATGGCGCGATCGGCGGCATTTTGCTCTTCCTCTCGTTGCTCTGCGGTAAAGCAATTCGCGCGCCCGGTAAGCTGCTCTGCTACCTGGGATTTGGCGGTGCCTTGCTGGTTTTACTGGCTGGCGCATCCGTAATTTCGCTGGCGGGCGATTACCGGCAGTTGGCCCCGGATGGGGAGCAGCTTACCGCGCGGCCCCTACCGCTGGACCAGACTCAGACAGATGCCATAACCGGTAAGTATCTTTTTAGCTCAATGGGAATACTAAGCATCACTCAGCAGGACAGTCAACTATTTTTGACGCTTGATGATCCGCTGGAGGGAACTATCTTCTCGGTGTTGACCGAATTACATCCGGTCGGAAATATGGCTTTTACTACAGACATCAACGAAGTGGGTTTGTCATTCAGGAGGGTTTCGGACGCATCTCCACCACAGCTGCATTTGTATTGGGGAGACTCGCAACGGGTACTGGAAAAGTTACCGGCAGGTTATAAGTCCCCCCTGGAGTTGTTGCGAGAAGACAAAGTTGCCGATGGCATTGCTGCAATAAAAGCGGAAAAAGCAAATTTTACCAGTGGCTATGCCAACCTGGAGCGGCTGTTGAATGACCTCGGTTATCAACAGCTTCAACAGAATAAACTTGAAAATGCCATCGCAATTTTCCAATTGAATACAGAATTATTTCCCGACTCCTGGAATGTCTATGATAGCCTTGCGGAAGCATATATGACCTCCGGGGACAATGCCCGGGCAAAAGAATTTTACAAAAAGGCACTGGCGATAAATCCCAATAGCGACCATAGCCGCAGGATACTTGACCAATTACGATGAGCAGAAGGGCAAATGAGCAATTTTAAAGGTTTGCCTATTTGCTTATTTTACAAATATTTCCGCTAAATTCGCGAGTTTCCGCACAATCTTTCCCCATAATATCAGCATATTTTACACCTAGCATTTTACCGCCGATCATTGTCTCA
>JAUIFT010000544.1 GCA_030430345.1 Calditrichia bacterium
TTTGCGGCGACAAAGGGCTTGTTGGCGCGGTCGCTGTAGTCGTGAATCGCGCGGGCGATCAGTTCCTTTCCGGTGCCGCTTTCCCCCGTCACCAGGCCGCTCGCATTCGCCGCCGCCGCCAAGGCGATTCGTTTGTAGACTTGCTGAATGGCTTTGCTTTGACCGACGAGATTATGAAAATGGTAATACTTTTTCAGGCGTTCCTGTTTCTGGGCTTGATTCATATCATCATTTTCATCAACCTGAAGGACCGTTTTTACCATTTCCACCAGTTCTTTTGGCTTAACTGGTTTAGTCATGTAGTTAACAGCGCCAAGCTTCATCGCTTCTACAGCATGTTCAATGGTGCCGTATCCGGTAACCATAATTACTTTCATGGAGGGGTAGTCTGCTTTCAGTAATTCCAGAAACTTCATCCCATCCATTTCATTCATCTTGTAATCGGTAATGATCAGGTCATAAATGCTTTGCTCAAGTTTTTCTATGCCAATTTTGCCATTGGCGGCTTCATGTACTTCAAATCCTTCATCTTCAAGGATCGTTGCCATACCGACGCGCAAGTTCTCTTCGTCATCTACTATCAGTATGCGGTAATTTTCCATTGACAATATCCTCTCTTAATTTTGGGAGGTCGGCAATTCAATATAAAAAATAGTTCCCTGTCCCAGTTTCGTTTCAAAATAGAGCTGACCTTCATGCGCTTCGATAATCTTTCGGCAAATTGCCAGGCCGATACCACTACCACTATCTTTGGTGGTAAAATAAAGATCAAAAATGTTATCCCGGATATTCGCGGGAATGCCTGCGCCGCTATCCTTGATAGAAATGACTACTTTTCCTTCGTGATAATGGGTGCGCATGGTCAGTTCGCCCCCGGCGGTCATCGCATCATAGCCATTCAGGATCAAATTGATGATCACTTGTTTCAGTTTATCCCGGCTAACGTTTACCATCGGTAAATCCCGGGTAAAGCGACGTTTTACTTCGATATTCTTTTCTAATGCCTGCTGATAAACCAGATCATAGATCTCAAACATAAGATCATTAATGTTCACATAAGTAAGTGCCATTTGCTGCGGCTTGGCAAGACGGAAAAACTGGTCGATCAGCTTATTCAGCCGTTCTACTTCCGTGTTGAGAATGTTGATGGACTTTTTGATTTTGGTTAAGCGTTTCTCGTCATTTACGGATTTTGAGACCATACTGTCGACAATTTCCGTATGGATCGCCAGCGAGCTCAAAGGATTGCGGATTTCGTGGCCAATACTGGAAGATAGTTGGGAAATCGCTCCGTAATTCATACTGCGTTGCAGGGTGTCCTCCAGCTCTTGCAGCATATCGAGATTCTTAATATAAAAAGTTACCCCGGTAATCTCGTCCTTAAAATAAAAGGGTCTTGCTAAAACTTCAACTTTTATTTTTCGACTGTTCAATAAATTTAGATTAAAGTAATCTTTCACTTCTTTTGTTAAGGGGTCTTTTGCCCGGCGAAACATTTCCAATAAGCGCGGATTCTGTTGTAAAAGACGATGGGTTTTTTGTTGAACCGCAGAGCGGGTGCGCAGCTGAAAGACATCGAGAATATATTCGTTATGGGTGATAATGTGCATGTTCAAATCAAGGATCAGGAGTCCCTGATTAAGAACGCGCATCATGGTATGGGCTTTTTCTGCGGACTGTTTAAAACTTTTGTCGATATCATCCGCGCCTTCATACATCTCATTCAATTTGCTGAAAACCGATTCCGGTTCGGCTGGTGTTGCCGGCGCTTCTGGATTTTCTTCCGTTTCCGGCAGGGCCGGCATTTCGGTTTCTGTTGTCGCGCCGGATACATGCTCGGATTTCCAGCTGAACCATAACACCATCAGGATAATAATCCCCAACATTAGACCAATTATCCAAAGCACTAATTGGCGCACGCTATCCAGTGATTGATTGCGAGCGAGGCGAACCTCGGTAATGATAAATCCTTTAAAGTCGTTTTGAATAAACACCGGCCAGGAGACATCAAGGAAATCCCATTGCGCATCCTGTCTTTGCTGGAGGATCATCGGCCGTTGTTCGGCCAGGCGCTGCTGTATATCCTCCGCAGTGTAAGGCGATTCACCTTCCAGATTTATATTGTCACTAAGCACTACCTGGTATTCCGGGGATAAGATATGAATGTGTAATATCAGGGAATCTGCATTTACTAAATCCTCCAGAGTGTTCCGGGGCGTTGCCTTGTCATAACGATCCAGGTTCTTTAGATCGAACCCGTATGTTTTCGGCGTTATTACCCGCTCCAGCGGTTCACTTAACAGGAAGGCGCGTTCTTCGGTTAGGTTGTCGACATAGGTATCGATATATGCAGCCAGCCGGCTGTTAAGGTTGTATAATATCAGGCTTGCTAGGGCAATAGATATCAGGGCAATAAAGAGAAGTCTGGAGTGTTGCGTTGTCGGTTGTTCGCTTTTCACAAGTCTAATAATCACTTATTATTTTTGTGATACAATCATGAATTCGTGCCGGGTTCATTGCTGCATCTTCTGATGCAAAACATGGCAGCATTTGGCGGTTGCTGTCGGGGGACAAATATATCACTATTTCGGCAAGGGTACGTGAGTTAAATCCCTATTTTTTAGATTGCTAAAGTAAAAAGGATATGCGGTGCCGGCATATCCTTTTCAATAAATATCTAAAAAGTTGAATATAATATACAATGAGTGGGGGAGAAATACTATTACATTAACGATCGAAATTTACCAGTAATCCAATGCGATGAGCATTGCCCAGTTCTTCGTCATACCCGGTAAATGAATAATCGATACCAATATGCGGAATTTGAATGCCAATACCGAAGCTGAGGCGTTGTAACTCATCATAACCTCCCCGCAGGAAGAGGCGTTCCTGAATCGCCAGTTCGCCACCAATGGCACCACTGATGGGCCCGCTATCGAGATTGCTATCCAGTAAATTAGGAGAATTTTGGGTGTTTATGATGAAGTCAAAGTTGGGAACCAGGTAACTATTCAAACCCGGCAGGGGGAGAATGTAGGCGGTGCCGAAGCGTAATGTCGGGCTCACCAGTTCCTTCCGGCCGGTGTCGAGGCCGTCCGCGCTGCACAGAACGCGGTCGCTTCGGCCGACTCCAAGATCGCACTCGCCAACGTGGACTCGTGCCCGATCGGCGACGGCATCCACCGAAGCTATCGCGGCCAGATCCGCGCCGGGCTCATCATGGGCGCGGCCTACGGCACCCTGCCGGGCGTTCCGGCCCGCGTCGATGACTTCGC
>JAUIFT010000545.1 GCA_030430345.1 Calditrichia bacterium
TGCCGACTTCATTTCCGGCAGCCAGGGGAAATAAGTAAAGCATCAGTAATAGGAATGATAATTTTCTGTAGCACATATTCTTACTTTCGAATGAAAATGATTTGTTCAATTAATTAAATCGCAAAATGGATATTCGCGGCAAAATTAAAATAGGGCATTACAGGGAGATATTAAAGCGATAGGAATTTCTGTGGTCAAATAATGGAGTAACCATAAGCTTCATTTCCGGGGAGCGTAGTAAAATGCTGATATTCTTTAAATCATTGACTGTAGCGATTACCCAACGGCGGTGAATGCCTGATAGTGGATTATAAAACCGAAAAAATGTTTTGTGACCCCTTGCGTCCACCAATAAAGCGATTTTGATAATATAACTACCTGAACACTGTAATTCTTAAGGACAAAGCTAATGTCTGAATTTTTACCCGGAGATGGGACAACTGATTGCTTCATCTGCCAGGATTCTTTGATTCCAGTGCTTTAAAATTGGGATTAAGCTGGCGGAGCTTTGGCTCAAAGGGGGCAGTATTTAGCTAAAAGGAATGATTGCTGCAAAAGAAGGATCTTATATTGCAAACCCAGGAAATTAAATCACCCCAACAAAAGCATAAAACAAACCGGGCGCAAAAGGCCGACAACGGGTTATATCTTAACATTTATGGATTGATTATTCACTGCGATATTCCCGCACCGGAACTTGCTGCTCAAATGGTTCGTCCGTTTAATTATTTTCTGATTCCGGCAGATAGTAAACCGCGGGCAAATATTACCATTCGCACTGAAGAAATTGATCCCCCCTATGATCAGTTTCCGGCAATCTCGGCCAGTTTCTCAACACCACGCAACATCGTTTTTAACGGGAAAGACTGCAAAATTATCGACTACTTCGGCAGTGGGGTAATAAAAGAGGAGCGTAACGGCAAGCTTTTTACGATGTACAGCCGGAATATAAATTTCTTTCAGGAAGCATTTTACCTGCTGGTGATATCGTTATTTGGGCAGCATTGCGATCGCAGCAAGTTATTGCGCATTCATGCCCTGGCGCTATCTTATAAGGATACAGCCATTCTGCTCCCGATTACGCCCGGCGGTGGCAAGTCCACCATGGCCATGGCGATGCTGGAAGAGGATGATTTCAAACTAATATCCGATGATGAACCACTGTTAGATAAAACAGGTGCGATCAATCCATTTCCAATTCGTATTGGTACCCTTGACGCGGAAAAGATTCGTAAAATTCCCGAGAAGTATGTCTATTCCATAGATCGCATGGAGTTTGGCCAAAAATATTTTATTGATATCGAATACTGGGCGGAAAAGCTGGAAAAAAGACCTTTGAAAAAAAGTATCCTGTTTGTCTCGCGACGGTTGTTAAACGGCGAGCCGAGCATTGAGCCTTGTTCAAAGTGGAAAGCGCTGGGCACACTGGTAAGGGATGCCGTCATTGGTGTTGGTCTTTACCAGGGCGTCGAATTCCTCTTTAGCCATTCTCCTCTGGAGGTTTTTTCGAAAATACGCCTGGCATCCGGGCGGTTTTTTATGGCTTTTCGTTTAGCAAGACGATCGCAAACTTTTCAAATATCTCTATCGCGTAACATTCCGAAGAATACCGAAATGTTTAAATCGTTTATCCAGAACCTGCCTTCTTAAAGATCTAATTTTAGTATGATGATAAGTCCCCGAGACCTGATCCGGCTGGCGGTAGTAAAGACCAACCCGGTTTGGCCCTTTTCGAAAATAAACCGGCAACCTTATTACTATACTCTTCGGCAAGTCGCCAGTTTCTGTGAGCAATATCCGGAAATTCAAAGTGTCTATGCGCGTCATAGTCTTGCCGGGAACGATTGGGAGCCAGGATTAAGCGATATCGACTTAACAGTGCTTACCGGTGAATTTTCAACGAAAGAGGAGGAGTTTCTCTTTCTGCGAAAATTTTGGTATTCGTTGCGGGAACTGCAGCGGCGCCTCCCAATTCCCTTTGAAATCAATATGCTCCCGGCAAGCTATCTGGATGTCTGGACGAGATTTGGTATCCGTGGCTATGAAGCCCGGGGGTGGAAGTTGTTAGCCGGTGATGATGTGCACCGGAGTGGCTATGACATTAATACCCGGCCGGTGCTGCATGATGCGCTCAACTTCGCTTTTACAAATTATACTTTTCATTTTCTGCCCAGGTTTTATAACCGGAAATTTCAAAATGCCATTGCATTAAGAGAGCTGCAAAGAATAGCAGTGAAAATATTACGCTATGGATGGCAATACCAGGAGATGACGTATTCACAGGCCAGGGAAAGTCTTTACTCCGTCAGCAAAAATCGCATGCTTGCTATCCTGCTGCATCAATTGGAAGCAGCCCTAACATCATCTCCTTTCGAGAAACATCCACTACCACTGGCGGCTGACCGGGAATTTGCAATATTGTATTCAGATAATGCGCCAACAATGTCGAATGAGACCTTCGATGGCGAATTTCTGGAGAAAATTAAATCGGATCTGAAGTATGTCTTCCAGGGAAATGGGAGCACATTTATCGTATTACGAAGTGGGCTGACGGTTGAAGAAATTGAAAAAATCCTGGAAAAGATTACCCGGGCGGCTGTCGCCGATAAACGGCAGCCATTGATTTTTACCACTGCTATGCTGCCATTTCTTTTCCGGGTAAAAAACCCTGCTGTATATGCAAATTTACGTTGGTCGAGAGAAATTATCTGGGGGGAAGATCCGCTTGAAAACCAACTGCCGCCTTCTGCGGAGATTGTCGCAGAAAGCTACCTCCGCAAGCTGGAACTGGCGTTGACTTTATCCCAGGGAGAATATTTGTTTCGTTCCCGCCCTTTCGCTGAAAAACATAAAAAATATTTGAAAAAAATGAGTCAGGCACTGCTTCTGGAAAAGCTTTATCATGAGAAAAACATTCTTTTCCCATATCGCAATTTAATGCTGGAAAGCGCTGCTATCCATTACCCGGACAATTTTAAGCAACTGGATGTTTTCCTTAAACGAACGGTGAGCGGCCGAATGGATACTGAAAATAACCAGGAATGGTTCAATTTTATCAAATCCCTGGCGGATGAAGCAAACATCCGAATGACCGAAGGTCGTAAAAGCTAATTGAGCATTAACGATATAGCGCTACCATAAAAAGTGCGTGGCAATTGAATTTCCTTTTAGAAGGTTCTGCGGAGTTATGAAAAAGAAACGCAATCTTCTCCTTGGTGCCATCTATCTCAGTGTGATTTTAGCAACCTGTTTTGGCTATGAAATCTATTTGAT
>JAUIFT010000546.1 GCA_030430345.1 Calditrichia bacterium
AATTCGCGGTTTTCGGGCAGGGGCAGATGAATACTTGGTAAAACCGGTAGATCGATCTGTTTTGCTGGAAAAAGTTGAAACCCTGCTGGAAAGAGCAAATCGGGTAAAATCGTTTGATAATAACCCGGGTGAATCCGTTAAAGGGTTCGAAGGCAATCTGGCCGATCTTTCCCTGGCTGAAGTTATTCAGTTGTTGAATCTCAACCAGCGCAGTGGAACGCTTTATGTCGAAGCGGCAGAAAAAGGCGAAATAGTTTTTCATTACGGCCAAATGGTTTTTGGTAAATATGGTAGTTTGCTGGGAGAAGATGCAATTTATAAAGTAGTGCCTTCATCAAAAGGAACTTTTCGCTTTGAGCCGGGAATGAAAGAAGTTGATAAAAATATTACCGGTTCGACGATGAACGTACTAATTGAAGCATGCCGTCTGGAAGATGAGCATAATCTTAACGACTAATCTTTGTTAATACATTTTTCAATTTGTAAATAAGCCGCCTGAGAGCGGTTTATTTTTTTTAGCCGAAGTTGCACCCGGCGATAATAGTGTCGAGCAAAGCTAGAAAGCCTGCCTATGGTTACTGAAAAGCTTAACGTCTTGTTTTTGTTGTTGTTGATCTTTTTCTGTAAGGCATGTGCAGAAGAAAATGCGGGCGTGGTCGAAATCGCCTTTACCTCCAACCTTAATGGTACAATCGAAGACTGTCAGTGTGGGGGCGACACTGTTGGTGGATTCAATCGTATCCTCACCCAAATCAAAAGCATGCGCGCTCAAAACCCCAATGTTATTTTGCTTGACAGTGGCGACATGTTAACAAGTTATTCTTTACCGGCGGCCAATCAGGCCATATTGAAAATGCTTTGGCTGGCAAAATATAACGCACTCAATCTGGGAGACCAGGAATTTGTTGAGTCTGCAAAATTTCTAAAACAAAATACAGTGGATATACATGCAGAATTGCCATTCCTCTCTTCTAATCTGCTGTTAGCGGACGGAGAAAAATTTCCACTAATCCGTTCCCGGGAAATAAGTTACCAGGAATTTAAAATTGTTATTTTGGGGCTTGTGAATAAAGAAACTTTTCATTTTATTCAACCATCCGGAATGCAAATTAAAGCGACCCAGGAAGTGCTAACGAGCGTCTCCGCAGATGTCGATGAAAGCGATTTTCATGTGCTATTATACCATGGGGAGTGGAAAAGTGCGCGCAAGTTGGCCGAAGAGTTTCGCTGGCTTAAACTCATCTTGCTGGGGAATAACCAGGAAAGCCGTTTTGAGATTGTTGGTGAAACCGCGCTTGCAGAGGGAGGAGGAGATGGGGAGTTATTGGGAAAAGTTTCCGCTAAAAAAGCGCCTGGCGGCTGGACATTTACCCACGAGTTTATACCGATAGTGGCTGATTTGCCGACAAGCCCGGAAGCAATGATGATTGTAGAAGAATATTATCAGCAAATACGATAAAACAATAAAGAGAAAAGCTGTCAGAGATGATTAAAGAGGCGATTAACAAGTTTATTCAGGGAGAATCCCTTTCGCGCCGGGAAGCGTTCCTGGTAATGGATGATATCCTTTCCGGCAAGGCGACCGAAGCACAGATCTCTGCTTTTCTGGTTGCGCTGCAATTGAAAGGCGGCACAGTTGATGAAATCGCCGGCTCCGTCGATGCCTACCGGAAAAGAGTGACACCGCTTTCTATTGATGATGACAACGCGATCGATACCAGTGGTACTGGTGGCGACAATTTAGGCACATTCAATATCTCAACTGCTGCGGCAATTATTGCCGCCGGGGCCGGGGCAAAGGTTGTTAAGCATGGATATCACTCTATCTCCAGTCGGTGCGGCAGTGCAGATATTTTGAAAAAACTCGGTATAAAAACAGAGCTTTTTCCGGATGAGTTTTATAAAGTATTTAAAGCGATTGGCCTGGCTTTTATTTTTGCACCGCGTTATAAACCGACATTTAAGCAGTTTGCCGGTGTGCGGCGCACGCTTGGTGTTCGCACCATGATCAATATCCTCGACCCATTAACAAAACCTGCCTTAACCAAGCGGCACTTGATTGGGGTTTATGATCATACATTGGGCCATCTGGTAGCGGAGGTACTCCGGGAATTCGGACTATTTAAGGCAATGATTGTCAGCGGAGAAAACGGACTGGATGAGCTGAATATTGCCGGCAAAACTTACGTCGTTGAATTGGAAGATAACGACATACGGGAATATGAGCTTTTTCCGGAAGATGTTGGCTTAAAAACGCATGCGATCGATGCTGTCAAAGGTGGAGATATAGAGGAGAACCATCGAATACTTATCGATATTTTGAAAGGGGAGGCAGGAGCGCCTCGCGATATCAGTATATATAACGCTGCTGCTGCCTTGAAAATGGCCGGCGTAGCGAAAGATATGAAGGATGGCGTAACCCAGGCAACGACTGCGATTGACAGCGGTGCAGCACTCAAAAAATTGGAGGATTTGATTGAGTTTAGCCGGAATCTGTAAATGAGCGAATTGTTTAAACAAATAGAAGCGGCTAAGGCCCCGGAAATCACGGCGCTAACAACTAACTTTGACCAGGACTTTTTGAAAGCTGCAGCATTTTCCGTCGGTCGCGATTTTCGCAGTCTGGAAGTAGATATTGAGGCGGCACAAGAACTGCCGGTTTTGGTAGAACTCAAGTCGGTCCTTTTTCCGGAAATGATATCCCTTGAGCAGTTCGATCCTTTGCTGGTTTTAAAATCGCTTCAGCAGGCTGGCCTGAATGCCGGTTTGGTAATTTCAACCGACCCTTATTTTTTGGGCGGGGATCCCGGGTGGATAAATTTGGTTAAAGGACGTATGGAATACCCGGTTATTCAGCGGGACTTTTTCCTGGATCCGGTGCAGATATACCAGGGAAAAGCGATCGGTAGCGATGCTTTCATACTCGATCCGGAAATAACGCCCCCGGATAAAATTACTGATATCGTTGCTGCGATTAATGAAATGGGGCTGGAGGTCTATTTGGAAACGCCAAATGGATTTTTGCCAAAAAATATAAACCCGGAAGCGGTTCATGGCGTAGTGGTAAATGTGGATTGCCCGGCCAATGGTTTTGATAGTGCTGAACTGAAAGACTATCGAAAAAATATCCCGGGAAATTGCCTGGCGTTGATGCGAACATTCCCACAAAGCGGGAATGATATAAAACTAGTTAAACAAAGTGGATTTCAGTGTCTGATCCTGAACGACGCTTTTTGGCAGCAGAGCAATTTTTCCCGGACATATCAGGAAAT
>JAUIFT010000547.1 GCA_030430345.1 Calditrichia bacterium
CGGAATTATGATGTCGATGACGGGCTGCAGCATACGGAGTTTAACCAGGGCGCCTACTTTCAGGGGAAAAGCGGGCGCATGTATTTCGGCGGCATTAATGGCCTGAATGTTTTTGATCCGCAAAAGATCCGGGATAATCCCCGGGTGCCGCCGCTGGTTTTTACCGATTTTAAGTTGTTCTATGAATCGGTGCCGGTGAGCATCGAAAATGCCAGTGATCCGGTTAAGGACAGTGAAATGACGAAAATTCAAAGCCGCAGTTTGAGCAACACGCTTCAGCTAACTGCCCATGGAGACGATGCCGAAGAGATAATTCTGGCATACGACGAAAATGTCTTCTCTTTTGAGTTTGCGGCGCTGGATTATACCAATCCGGCGAAAAATCAATATGCGTATATGCTGGAAGGATTTGACCGGGACTGGATTTACAGCGGCAACCGGCGCTATGCCAGCTACACCAACCTCGATGGGGGAGATTACATTTTTCGGGTGAAGGGAAGCAACAGCGATCGCATTTGGAATGAGGAGGGCATCGCCCTGCGCATACGCATCAATCCGCCCTTCTGGAAGACCTGGTGGTTTCGCCTCCTGAGCGTTCTGCTGGTGCTGGGATTATTGTATTTATTTTATCGTAACCGGGTGGAAAAATTGCTGGCCATGGAACGCACCCGCCTGCGTATTTCCCGGGATTTACACGATGAAGTATCGGCAACGCTGAGCAGTATCTCCTATTTTGCCCAGGCGATTCACAATGCCATGCCGGATGACCTGCCCTCCTCGCCGCGGCGTTTTTTGGGGCTGATTACCGAAAGTG
This sequence comes from Calditrichia bacterium, assembly GCA_030430345.1. Next base: position 815 of record JAUIFT010000547.1, read on the forward strand.
CCGCTGAGGCGCAAGAGGCGATGAACGATATTATTTGGTCGATCAATCCGCAAAACGATCAATGGGAGAAGCTCGTCGCGAAACTGCGCCGTTATGCCTCGGACCTGCTGGAAAGCCGGAATATCGATTATCAAATGACCATACCGGATACCTTCCCGGCCAGGACGCTGGGAATGGAACGGCGCCGTACATTCTGGTTGCTATTCAAGGAGATGCTAACAAATGCTGCCCGTCATTCCAATTGCGAAAAACTGTCCATTTCCCTCATCTTCGAAGGGGCACAGGTACGCCTGAGCGTTGCGGACGATGGCTGTGGTTTTCAGGCGGGAATGCCGAGCGATCGCAATGGCCTGAAAAATATTGCCGCCCGGGCGGAGATGCTTGCCGGAGATTTAAAACTGGAAACCGCCCCGGGAGAAGGCACCCGTTGGGATTTATCGTTTCGATTGTAAATCTGCAAATGGGCAAATCTGCAAATCTGCCCATTTGCCCATTTGTATATTTTCAATAATTAACCCTGGAGTACTATCATGAGCAGCAAAATACCGGAAAAGTTTATCGCCATATCAATCGTGGAAGATAACAAATATGTGCGGGCAGGCTGGGAAGCTGTCCTGGGAGATGTCCCGGATTTTATTGTGCTCTCAGCTTATCCTTCCTGCGAAGATGCCCTCGCTTCTGAGGAGATTGGAGAGTCGGATGTGGTCTTGATGGATATCGGCCTGCCGGGAATGTCTGGCATTGAGGGCGTTAAGCATTTGCTGGAGCGCTATCCGGAACTTATCATTGTAATCTGCACCGTTCATGATGAAGATGAGAAAGTATTTGATGCGATCTGTGCCGGAGCGATGGGATATTTGCTAAAGAAAATCACGCCGGTGGAGTTGATCAAAGCAATTCGTGATGCCGTCGCCGGAGGGTCTCCGATGACCCCGAATATTGCCCGGAAAGTAATCGCTTCCATGCAGGTGCCGGCAGTGCAAAACAGTGGAACGGATCTCAGTGAACGGGAAAGCGAAGTGCTCTATCATCTTGCTGCCGGTAAATCCTATAGCAAGATTGCCGGAGAGATGTTTTTGTCCGTGGATGGGGTGCGCTATCACATCCGGAATATCTATGAAAAACTGCAGGTACACTCCCGGGCGGAAGCCATCGCAAAAGGACATCAAAATCGCTTGATCCGTCCCCCGAAAAAGTAAAGCCAACCCCCTTTCTGCTAAGGATTTCCGCCTTAGTGCTTTCTTGTCTCTTCCCGGTTAAAAAAATGTGTCAATTTCTGCCCGGACGGCGTACAAACTCCTTGACTGCCTCCCGGGGGTTTATTATATTCGCTGAACCCGTAATGGGCGCTTATCACCATCTACACTGCGAATTCAATAGCTCTCGTTTTGAATATAAATCCCACGTTACATTCGGTCTTCAAAATGAGTTTTGCTGTTAGTTTTTTACCTGACTATGATGATATCCTAAATATAAAACGTGCCAAACTGACAGGAGGACCTCCTTTTGAAAGTATTTAACAGTGAGCAGATTCGCAATATCGGATTAGGTGGCCATAGTGGTTCTGGAAAAACGTCTCTAATTGAGTCTTTACTTTTTACATTGGGAGAAACCAACCGCATCGGCACTATTGAAGCGGGGAATACCGTTTCGGACTTCAATGAAGACGAAATCGAACGCCAGGTTTCTATTAGTGCCTCTCTGATGCATGGCGAATGGAAAAACACCAAAGTAAACATGATTGATACCCCGGGCTTTAGCGATTTTTACGGGGATACGGTCAGTGGCCTGCGTGCTGCAGATGTTGCGATGATCGTCGTTTCCGCAGCTAATGGCGTCGAAGTCGGCACGGAGCGGTTCCGAGAACTGGCCGACAAATATCATCTGCCCCGTTTCTACGTGGTGAATAAGCTCGATCGTGAAAATGTCGAGTATATGAAAATTTATAACGAACTGCGGGAGTCCTTTGGTAAGAAGCTGGTAATCGCCCAGATTCCGCTACAGTCCGGCCCGAATTTTACCGAAGTGGTGGACATCCTCAAACAAAAAGTGTATCGCTACAGCAGCGACCAAAGTGGCAAAGTGACCGTGGAAGATATCCCGGACGATATCGCCTCCAAGGTTGCCGATATCCGCAATGAGCTGGTGGAATCTGTTGCGGAAAGTGATGATGAATTACTGGAAATTTACTTTGAAGCTGGCGAACTAACCGAAGACCAATTGATGAGCGGCGTGCGCAACGCGATTAATAACATGACCCTCGTTCCGGTAGTTTGTGCCTCTGCAACCCAAAATATTGGCATGACCAACCTGCTCGATTTTATGGTAGATTACCTGCCCTCACCAACCAGTCGCCCCGCGATCGAAAATGAGCATGGCACCCGCAAAATTGACGATGGCGAACCACTGGCAGCCCAGGTGTTCAAAACAGTTTCCGAAGCGCATGTCGGAGAGTTG
>JAUIFT010000548.1 GCA_030430345.1 Calditrichia bacterium
AGGGAATGAGCAGCCCGAGATATGCCGGCAGGGCATGATCCAGGGTAATGCGCAAAACCGGTGCGGGGCTGGCGTATCCATAGCCCTGGCAGTGCCATCCGCCATCCGGACCTTCCTCGCCGCAGCGAATGTCTACCCGGGCGTTATCGGGATGGGAAAGCAATCCAAGGAAACGATTGTTATAATGTAACTGTTTATCGCTGCTTCGAAGCTCTCCCGGTGCAAAATGAAATGAAGATTCGATGCGGTGCGTGTTCCCGGAATTATTTCCGGAGACTTCATCCATTACGAGAAAATATTTCCCTTTGCGGAAAAGGATATAGCGCCGCTGAAACGCTTTTTCTTCCAGTGATGGATAATTGTCGATCGCGCCACCGCTAAAATCCAGGGTCTCATTAGAGAACCAGTGATCGAATTTGGGAGAGGATACCCGGGACCAGGCGATGCGTCCTTCATGGGTAGCCTGCCCGGCGCCATTTACTTCGATAACATTATGGCCGCGGGTAGAGCGGAAATAACGATGCCACTCCAAAGGGCCAAAATAGGTATTAAAGCCGGGATCGACAATAATCGGTTTGCCGTCGACAGATAGTTCAAAAGAAAGGATATCACCATGGCCATGGGCTGCCGACGGGGTGTCATCTTTATAAACACCATGGGCAATTTCGCCACAGTCAAAGGTCAGATAATTGCTGTTCTTCTCCCAGCCATCGCGCATCATATAATAGCCGCTCGATTTAAATGCGCGGGACGTTTCCGCCGGCGGCACGGCCGGTAATTCGTCGAATGCTTTTAAGCCCTCGGGACCCAATAGCCAAAGTAATTCTTCACAAGCTTCCCCGGCGACATGTTTCATATCGCCACGCTCGAAAATGACCGCGCCAAGGGCTTGAAAGGAGCGAAGATTCCACATCGGTTCGGGACGATAGAAGTAGATGGAACGGGCGCTATCGATGTCACCAAGTTTAGGTAACTGCCCATCCGGCCGGGTGAGATGCATAACAAATTCCAGCGACCGTTCGACAAGGTCCAGGGTGTGATCGGAAATGGAGAGGCCGTTTTGTTTTCGTAAAATCACCAGCATCAGGTAAAATCCGATGGTAAAATGATGATAGTAGCTGGCCTGCTCTACGGTGAATCCGTCCCGGCTAATCTGCTTCTCGATCTGCCGTTCCATTTCCCGCCAGTATTTATCCCGCCAGATGCCCATCTTGGGAGAATTGCCATAAATGGTGCCCATAAATGTAAGCGCCGCCAATTCGCCGATAAGATGGTTATAAGGACTGTAAAAATATGAAAGATTCTTCTCGATCATATCGCCCTGCAGTAGCAGGTGAGTAGTAATATGTTCAATTCTTTCCGGCGTCCACACCGGGGAATCCTGGGTGAAATAGTAGGCCCAAATCCAGGCGTAGATCCGCACGGCGTGTTCCAGTACGGATGTATGGTTGATGCCTATTTTGTTGGGGACTTCTTCGATAAAACTTTCGATCCAGGACCAGATCTTTTCCGGATATTTTTCGTCCCCGGTAAGATAATACGCTTTCGCCACCTCGATGAAAAATTGATGGCGGTTCAATTCCCAAACATATTTTACATCGCCGTATTTCTCGGTATTGAAAGTGTCCATCAGCGACTGATAGAGCAGGGGATAAGCCTGGCCGGTTTGCGGATTGCTGTTCCAGGGAATCGGGTCCGGTAACGTAACATCCAGACCGAGGAGGTGAAATTCATGCTTGAGCAGTTTGTCCGCAGCTGCAATTGCCTGTTCATAGCTTTTCGGAAAACGCTCCCGGTAAATGTTGCTAAGCTTTTCGCGTTGATGATTAAATGCATAATAGCGCACACGGCGGGCGGGAAAACGATATTTTTGATGATTCCAACTGGCAATGTCATCGGTAATAAATAATTCGCTGATGCCATTCTCATTCTTCATTTTCCAGCGCATCTGTTCCATGCGATTGCGTTCTTGCTGCTTTACCCGGAAGAGAATCTCTTCCGGAGACATTTTGCGTAATTTGTTTGCGTATTTTAGTATTGCCATAGGTAAATGAGACCTTTTCTTAAATCCGTTTTCTGCCCGCTAAAATATTGAACTTCTTCGGTAAATAATGTATTCTGCGTCAATCCATTAGAGGAAGCTGTAATTTATATAATCTCATAATTCCCGATAAAATCCCTGAATGGCCCCGGTTGATGAATAAAAATGCCAGGACCGGGCGTAGAGAAAGTGAGTTTTTGCCGGTTATTTTCAGATTAAAATAAAGGGCCGTGCCGCCAAGACAGCACGTTTGCGAAACGGATGATTGTGAGCAATTGAAGCAGATAAGCGTGGTGTTCACATACCGGTAATATTGGTGCTTCATCCAATTTTTACACCACGATTTTAAATAACAGAATAAATTATGCCTTGCGTAATACCTCTACAATACGCTCAGCAGCCTTACCGTCCCATAATTCCGGAATCAGGCTTTCCTTCCATTCGCCGGCAAATAGTTTGTCCAGCAATGGCAGGATCTTATTGAGGTCCGTACCGACGATTTCATTGGTACCAACTTCAGCGGTAATGGGACGTTCAGTATTCTCCCGCAATGTAATACAGGGGATACCGAGATAGGTGGTTTCTTCCTGGATACCGCCAGAATCTGTCATTACAAATTTGCAGTTCTTGGTTAACTGCTGGAAATCGAGATAACCAACGGGTTCCAGTAATTTAAGGTTGGATAATGCTTTCACCCGGTCTTCCAGGCCAAATTTTTCAATATTCTTTTTGGTACGGGGATGAATCGGGAATACGATCGGCACATTACTCGGTATCTTTTCAAAAGCGGTAATAATTTTTATAAAGTTTTCCGGATCATCCACATTAGAAGGACGATGAAGGGTAACCAAAACATAATTTTCTTTCTCCAGTTCCAGATGATTGAGAATAGGGGACTGGTCAGATTTCTCCATGAAATAAGCCAGCGAGTCGATCATCACATTGCCAACAAAGTGGATTTTGGAAGGAGCGACGCCGTCCCGCAGTAAATTCTCCTTGCCGCTTTTTTCAGTAACGAAGAGGTAATCGGAGAGTGAATCTGTGACAATTCTGTTGATCTCTTCCGGCATTTTCCGGTCGTTACTGCGGAGCCCGGCTTCGACATGAATGACCGGAATCCAAAGCTTGGCAGCAACCAAACTACAAGCCACAGTAGAGTTAACATCGCCGACAACCAAAACCATGTCCGGTTTATGTTCCATACACACCTTCTCGAAATCAACCATGATT
>JAUIFT010000549.1 GCA_030430345.1 Calditrichia bacterium
TTAAGCAATAGATACATCGCCCCGGAAACAGCGAAGCAATATAATACGTGATAAAGAAATCCAATTGGCATTCCCATAACAATCGTGGCATCGTTCCAAAGCCAGAGATCGTTATGCAAAACAAACAGCAAAAACAAAACGCCGTAAAGAATCCACCGAATGGTCGTGTCTTTCATTGTTCTCTCGAAAAAATGGGAAAAATATTTAATAGAAACCGGCTGTCTCTTTTAGAAGAGGCAGCCGGTGAAAGCGGGGAAGTTTACAAATTAATATCGAAACCTCCAAGCACCGTAAAGGGGTTGGCAGGAATAATCGAGGAAGCGCCAAAGCCACGGGTCTCGGTTTCGGTATTTGTAATGTTCTTAAAATTTGCTGTGAGGCGCACATTGTTGAGACGATAGGATATTCGTGCATCCAGCGTAAGCGCGGGATCGATTTCAAAGACATTGTCAGGATCGATATACTGGCTGCTCAAATAGCGTAAGCCGGCACCAACTTCCAGGCCATTCGTAAACTGACGGGTTGTCCAGAGATTGGCAATATGTTTCGGTGCAAATGCCGGCACATTCCCGGTCCGGTCAACTCTAAAGTTGATCAGTGCACCGGTCTGATCCTGAATGGTTTCTATTTCCGCAAAGGATACTAATTCAGCATCGGTATAACCATAGTTGAAAAATGTTACCCAGCCTTCGGATGGTTCAGCAACAATATCCACTTCTAACCCACGGGAACGCTGGTTACCGGTTTGGGTAGGTGCGCCAAGATCATCCGGCATGGCGATGTTGTCTTTCTCCAATTCGTAGAGTGCAACGGTCGCAATCATTTTCCCATCCGCCAATTCATGCTTTATACCAAATTCAACCTGGCGGCTTTCCTCCGGGGAAAGCTCGACAGAACCCTGCACGGAGGGAGGGGAAAAAGCTTTGCTGGTATTGGCGTAAAATGAAGTTCTTTTCAGCGGGGAAAATACAACGCCTGCCATGGGACTCACTTCTGTAAAATCCCGGTCCTGGCTGGATGCGCTAACTTCGAAAGTCGCCAGATCCAAATCAGTGCCTTCACGCTCAAACTGAATATTGTCATAACGAGCGCCCAACAATAGTTGAAATTGTTTGGAGAAGTTGATCTGGTTAATAGCGTAAGGGGCAATTGTTCTCGCGGTAGAGTTGCCTGTTTGCAGTTGAATGGCAAAAATGTCGGCTTCACTATTTGCTGTTTCTGTACCGGCGGGATCGTCTAACAACAGAGAAGGAAGCTCTGCAAAATCCAGGAAAAAGTCATTCTCAGTTTTCCGGTATTCTACCCCGGTAACCACATTATGCTTAATATTGCCAGTGTTAAAAGAGAAAAGACCTTCCAGTTGATTGCCCAGCAATTTTTCCTTGTTGTCCAGGAAGGTCATCGAACGGGAGACAATCATCATGCCGCTGGAAGGATCAGGAAAAGCGCCATTCAACAGGGTGCCATTGGAAATCCATTCAAAATCTGTGTGATAGAATTTATTCCTGATTGTAAAATTCTTGCCTAGCTTGCTACTGAAAGCCCCTTTGAAGCGTTGCATCTTTTGGTTTGACTCGTCAAAAGGGGTTTGATAGGAAACTTCGCGATCAACAGCCGGGACGATGTCCAGCATCTGGTTGTTAATGTTATACTGCAGCGGAATGCCGGAGTCCGGTTTGTATTCACTTTCAACATATTCGTAGTCCGCATGAAAAGAACTGCGATCATTAATTCGCCAGGTAAATGTCGGATTCACCGCGATGGTCTCATTTTGCTTGTCATCCCGGTAGTAATCGGAATTCTGAAATAAACCATTTACCCGAAATGCCAGGCCACTGGCGGCGGTGCCATAGCCAGCATCCACAGCCCCCCGAAAGGTGTTAAAGTGTCCGAAAGCACCGGTTGCATTTAGAAATTTGTCAAATAGCGGAGGTTTACGGATCAAGTTCACCGTACCGGACAAAGGATTGTTGCCATAGAGAAAAGCACTAGGGCCTTTGAGGATTTCAATCCGTTCCAGGTTGTAGGTGTTATAGAACATCACTTCCGGTTCAGCGGTGCCGTCTGTCATTACCAGTCCATTGTCCAGGGAGTTAAAACCACGAACGACGAAATAGTCATGAACGCCATTGCCCGCCTGGGGGTTTACGCCACTGGCATTGCGAAGAACGTCATTGAGAATTAAACCACCCTGATTATTAATAAGCGCCTGAGGAATTACGCTAATACTCGCCGGCGTCGAACGCAACGGGATCGGCAGCTTCATGCCGATGGAGTTATAAGTCGCAACTTTGCCGGCTTTTACAGCGGTGACGGTTACAGAATCTTCCAGAGTGTACTGATCATATTCGTCCTGCGCAAAAGCGGTTTGAGCAACAATTAGCAGAACAAAGCAAATACGCGTGAGAGTGCGGAGTGTATTGTAAAACTTCATGAAATAGACCTTTCCAAAACATTTCAAATATTGTTTAACTGAAATCTTCGTGCCAAATGAACAACGTTTCTTAATAAATTGCAACCGGAAAAAAATAGTGCCGGCAACAGTATCAGTTACTGCGTAAATCCAGTGCTACGAGTTCATTGTGATTCCGGAGATAGACTTTGCCGCCGGAAAAGGAGGGCATTGTCCAGCACTTGCCTCTTAAGACCTGACTTGAAACCAGCTCGTTGTATTTCTCCGGCTGTGCATCGACTAATGCCAGCTTACCTTTATCGCTTAAGACAACCAGCACGTTGTCCGCGAGCAGTAAGGAACCTTTCCCATAATCGCGGGAAGCCCATTGCTCTTTACCGGTTTTCGCGTTGATGCATTTTAAATTCTTCTCATCAAAACCGTAAACATATCCGTTCAAATTAACCGAGGAGTTGAAGTGGTTGCGATACAGGCGGTTTTCCCAAACTTCCTGAACACTCCATTCGCCATTATTGCTATGCAGGGAGACCATAGCAGCGCCTTTGTCGTATCCGGAAGAGATAATCATATAATTGGGAGGGAGAAATACCGGTGCAGCGATGTTGAGATTATAAGCAGTTTCCCAGCGGTATTTCCAAAGTTCTTTGCCGTTTGCGGCATCCAGCCCGACCATGCCGTAGCCGATACTGCTAACGATCTGGCGCTTACCGAGAATATCCCAGGCCATTTGCGATGAGAAGGAATTGCCGCCATTCAAGTAGGTCCAGATAGTTTTCCCGGTGTTTTTGTCCAGCGCAACAATCGTCGCCTCAGGATCTCTGCCACCGTTTACGATGAGCATATCGCCTTCGATTAA
>JAUIFT010000550.1 GCA_030430345.1 Calditrichia bacterium
ATCGAAGCGGTGAATCATACAACCAATGGTGGCTTCCGTCGGGCCGTATTCATTGTAAATCTCAATGTCGCCGGAAAAAATATCGCTGATTTTCTTGGCCAGACGGGATTTTAAATCTTCTCCACCGAGAATCAATTTTTTTAAATTCGGGGAATAGATACCGGATTTTTCGATGACGGAAAGATGCGAAGGCGTCAGCTTGATGATGCCGCATTTACCATCTCGAAAGACTTTTCTGATCGCGAGATCCAGGCCGTCACTTTCTTCAGCGTAAATATGAATCTGACTGCCGGACACCAATGGGAGCAGAATGGAAGTCAGCGTCAGGTCTGCTGCAAATGTGGAGAACAGTGGGAAATCCAATGGCTCATTGTCGAAATAAGTGCGTTCTGCCCAATGAATGTAATTAGCGATGGTATGATGTTCTATCATAACGCCTTTTGGCGTACCAGTCGAGCCGGAAGTGTAAATCAGATACGCTAAATCGTGAGCGTCGATTTCAATAGCCGGATTTGCGCTACTTTCCCGGCCGATTTCCTGCCAGTCTTTATCAAGTGGAATCAGCGATACGGCCTGATCGTCACTGGCCTTAGCCGTGGATAGGGGAGTGGCGGCATCTTTCCCGGTAATAATATTTCCTAAATGTTCCTCCAAATGTGACAGGGTAAGGAGGAACGGCGCTTTTGTATCGTTTAGCAAGAAGCGAATGCGATCGGAGGGAAAATCCGGCTCGATGGGTAAAAAAGCCCCGCCGGATTTTAATACAGCCCAGATGGCAATGACCATTTCCGGAGAGCGTTCCAGGCAGAGCGCTACCACTGTTTCCTTCCCAACGCCGTTCTTACGGAGGAAGTGTGCTAATTGGTTGGCGCGTTCATTTAGTGTCCGGTAGGTAATCGTTTGATTCTGAAAGCATAGGGCATCCGCATGCGGCGTGGTTTTTACCTGTGCTTCCAGCATGTCTACCAGCGTTTCCCGGGCTGGATATTGAAATTGCGTCCGGTTAAAAGCCGCCAGTGTTTTTTCATCTTGCAAAGACAGTAAGGGCACTTTATTGATTGGCTGCTGGTTGTTATCGAGCAAGGCATCGGCCAGGCTAAAAAAATAGCGGATGGTCATTTCCCGTTGCGCCGGGGTGAATGCCCCGTCGTTGAACTCAAAACAAAGCTGGAAGCTGCCGCTCTGGTCAAGATCATGCACCAGTAAACGCAGGAAATGACCGGCATCGCCATGCCCGGGGAAATGCCATTGACTGGATACCGGCGCACCGTTAAAATCGCGAAAGCTGCTGTTGATAAAATTTAACATGACCGGCATAGCGTTGTTTAATGCCGGGGTGCTTATTCCCGGACCGGCATTGCGAAGAAAATCCATCTTTTCGTGATTCATTTTTTGAATAAGCGATAGAAATGTCTCATTCGCATCAATGCTAATATGCAATGGAAACAATTCGATGAAGAGACCGATGGTTTCTTTAAATGCCGTTGAAGGTCGATTATGAGAAGGGGCGCCGATAATATGTTCTGCCTGCCCGCTAATGCGGTATAGCAATGCAGCTAACAAGGCGGCAAAGATGTTAAACAGCGATATGTCGTCATAGAGCAAATGAATATCTTTCCGCCGGGCGATTTCCCGCAACTGCTCGCTGCGCTCCCGTCCAAAGTCACAATTCACCCGCTCGCCATGGGTTGTTGATTCTCGCGGGGATTCTCCATAAAAAGCCGGCGCTTCAACACTTTTCGCCGCTTTCTTTTCCCAGTACGAACGAATTTTTGAGTGTTTATCCGGATGCCGTTGTTTCTCTTCGTAAACAACATAATCCGCATAAGCAGGGAGTTCCGGGGCTGTGTGAAGATTATTCGCCAAAGCTAATTTGTAAAATTCCGCCATCCGGCGATAAACGATTGCCGCTGTCCAGCCATCATTAATGAGGTGATGTTGATTGAGATACCAGGCGAATTTGTTCTCGCTTAGCTTGATCAATGCGCTATCAAGCAAGCTGTTTTCCAGTGCTAATATTTGCCGGGAACGGTCTTCCATCCAGCGTTGTAACTCTGCATCAGGATCCTTCGCCTGCGAGAAATCCAGGTGCAGCAATTTTACCGGCGGTTTTTCCAATACAACGCTTTGCGGAATGCCGTCTGTTTCCCGAATGACCGTTCGCAGCGCATCGCTTTTCGAGAGCAGGGTAGTGAAAGCGCGGGAAAACAGCGCCGCTTGTATCGGCGCATCAATAAAAAAAGTGATCGCCGTGTTATACAATGGAACATCCGGATGGAGCTTTTGCCCCATCCAGATCATATACTGACTCCGGGTTAAATTTGAATTTTCCGGGGTGTAATTTTTCATTCGTCCCTTACTATCACTAATGTTACTGCATTGCGTTGGATGGGGTATCCCATCAACGGCTTACTTAAAATTCATAGGTAATCCCAAACCGGAAATTACGGGGATTTCCCGGGGTGAAATGGATTTCTGACACGGATTCCGTTTCCCCAAAAAGGCGGGATTCCGTGTCGAACTGCGCTTCATTCCAGTCGACGTCGAGTAAATTTTCTATCGCGCCGTGAAGTTTGACCCGCCCAATCTGATATGCAGCGGAAAAATCCAGCACAGTATATCCTTCAGCGACAACGCTGCCGTCCTCGTTCGCCGGGCGATCGTCGATATGACGATAGCGGAGACTGCCTTCCCAGCCGGCTGGATGGATGGCGGTTAAGCCACCGGTGGTGGTTAATCTCGGCGCCAGGGCAATATTGTCTGCATCCGCCGGTGCGTCCTTTACGGTTCCGCGGGAAAAGTTGATGTCCGCATCGCCCCACAACCAACGGGTTAATTGAAAGCGCGCTTCGAGATCGAGGCCGTTGCGGACAGTCGGGTCACTTAACTCCGTGCTGCCGGCATCACCGATAAAAACATACTCCCGCTCAAGGTCCATCCACCAAAGTGCTGCCGCAAAATTTATCCGGTCTAATAAACGGGTACGGAAACCAATTTCAGCGCCGATCGCCCGCGGAAACGTTTGCACGCCATTCTGTGCGGGATCAAAGTTTTGGGCGGTAAGGGCGGAATCGATTTCACCCTGATTGAGTCCCTGACGCTTAAACACCCGAACCCGCTCGGCAATCCGCTTGCCAATGACAACATCACGGGCATCGTTGGAGTGGAAGCCGCTGCCGCTATTGATAAATAAATCCAGCTTGTCGGTAAGGCTAAAAGCAAGGTTGAGCTTGGGATTGAGCATGCTCTCCTGGGCATAGCC
>JAUIFT010000551.1 GCA_030430345.1 Calditrichia bacterium
CGAATATCCCGGTCCAGAAGATGCGCAAGCGCCACAGCCAGACAGGCGCCGTGGCTCACGACTAATACCGATCCATCATGGGCTTTGTGGATGTTCTGCAATGCCGGCACCAGGCACAATCGCAGTCCTGGTGCATGCAATCTTTATTCATTAAGCGGGTTTTATACCAACGTTTAGCGATGTGAAAAAGTAAAGCTTTAGTACGCGAAGGCTGATAGTGGTGCCGCAAGGAACCTATAATATCTGTGTCTTTATTGATTTGGCTCAATATCCAGCGATATCCCCAATGCCCCAGATGGGCAAATACCCAACGATTCACCAGAGAAGTTTCTATCATCGGTTTTATATATTCTTTACAAAGGTTGTCATAAAAAAGACCGGTTTTGATGCTAACCGCAGCCAGGTAGCCGGAAAGCATCGCATACCTCAGGCCGAATCCCCACAGTGCGTCCTGGAATCCCGCGTTTTCTCCAACGTAAAGAATCCGGCCCTGTTTAACGACAGAGGGTTTGAGAAAAAAATTGACATACCCGCCGAACTCCCTGGGCTCAAGAATATCGATATTGACTACACTGTGTAATGTTTCCAGCGCTAACTGAAAATAATCTTTCTCGTTTGGGAAATCCTCGAACAAACAAGTCGCAAAAGTAGCCTGGTGATTATTTACCAATAGATAAGCATAAGCCTGCGGGGCAATTCGGTTATCCAGAAAGCCAACACATGCATTAGGGTGGGATGTTTTAAAAATAATGCCTTTTGCGATGGCATCCGCTGCTTTGGGACCAGTGCCCATTATTATCCAACCGGATGGCAGGGTTTTTATTTTGTTGTTCCAGCGAATATCCACCCCTTCGGCAATTGCCTGCCTTTTCAACCCCTGATCCAATGTCCATTCCATCTTCCCACGTTCCACCAGGTAAAAAAGAGGGCGCTCGGTGCAGATACTGGTCTTACGTCTATTAGGGCCATAAAAATCCGCGGCCAGGTAAGGCTCCAGGCGAAAATTGACAAACACCCCGATCGTCTTCATAAAGTCCAGGGCATCTTCTTCCGTACTCCAATTTTCTATTCCCTGAAAATCGCCGTTAAAGCGCCATCCGGTTTCGGTTTTTTGTTCGTGCACAATTACTTCATAATCGGCACGCGCCAAATTAATCGCAGCAACCAATCCGGCAGGGCCGGCGCCGATAATGTGTACGCGGCGATCATTCATTCTTCTGTTTTCTTAATTTGATTTAAAGACGTTATACTCGCTTTGCTTTTCCGGGTGCTCCAATGGGGAATAAATGCCGGTACCTTTTCCCGGTAACGCCGATAGGCTTCGCCAAACTGTGCTTCTACGGCTTTTTCTTCACGCAGTGCCAGGCGATAATAGGCATACATCATTATTGGCCACATCAACAGGGTGATAAGGGTCGGCCATTGAATTAGCATACCAATAGTGATAAGAAAAAGTCCGGAGTATTGGGGATGACGCAGATAAGCATAAATGCCGTCACTAACCATTTCACCCTTCGCTTCATGAATTTTCTTCCAGCCCTTACCCATCATTATCAGCCCGATCAACATCACAAATCCACCAATCTGGCAAATAATCATTTTCATCCATTCCGGCGCACCAAACAAAGTGCCTAAAAGGTGACCATTAATATGTTGAAACGGATCGACAATGCCGAGATTCTCTCCGAAAAGGGAAATCAGAAAATAAATTGTCAGGGGGAATCCGTACATCTCGGTAAAAAGCGCTACGATAAAGGCAGCGAAGACACCGAGTGTTCGCCATTCATATTTCTTTTGTGGGCGTAAAAAACCAAGGACAAACGCTCCGAAAAGCACCACATTAAAAATCACCATGGACCAGATGCCATAATCATAAGATTCATGCATGGGTGGTTTCCTTCCTTTTTAAGGCAAATCTATCGCGGCAAAAAAGTGATTATCGTACCGCTTCAGGTGAATAAGGATGGTATTGCCAGATTTCAGTTGAGAAATAATTTCTGTAAAATCGTTAACTGAATTTACAGGTATATGATTGACTTCCTTGATTAAGTCCCCAGGACGTAAACCGGATTTATAAACGGGACTATTGGGCAAAATTTCTATGATAACCAGCCCTTTTTCATTGGGGCTAATTCTTAGGATTCCGGCAATTTTTTCATCGAGGGGCTGGAGTTCAAAACCGAGTTTTTCAAAAAGATCTTCTTTCGGAGGCAGTTTGGTAAGTGGGCCGGGCAGTTCACCTAAAACAATCTTCAGTGCACTTTTTTTGCCACTGCGAGAGATTAAAATTTTTACTTCGACCCCAGGAGAGCGACGGGCAATTTCATTGCGTAATTGGGTGCCATCTTTCACTTCAGTGTTATCAAGTTTTAAAATAATGTCCCCTGCTTTGATCCCAAATTCTTCTGCAGGGCTCTCCGCGGTAATATCCGCCACTAGTACACCGCTGTTAACAGGGGTATTTAGAGCCCTGGCAAGGTTTTCATCGATATCCTGAATCAAAACACCTAACCAACCCCGCACAACCTTCCCATCTTTAATTAGGGCTTCCATAATGCGCCGGGCCATATTAACAGGCACCGCAAAACCGATGCCCTGGAAACCACCGCTTTGTGAAGCTATTGCGGTATTAATGCCTACTAACTTCCCCTCAAGATTAACCAAAGCGCCGCCGGAATTACCGGGATTAATTGCAGCATCGGTCTGGATAAAATCTTCATAGTCGGCCAAACCAACATTGGACCGGCCTTTAGCACTTACAATACCGGCAGTAACAGTGTGCGCCAGGTTTTCGCTTAAAGGGCTGCCAATTGCCAATACCCATTCCCCGGTATGCAAGTGATCGGAATCCCCCAGCGTTATCGGCATCAGGTTTTTTCCTTTAACTTGGAGGACAGCGATATCGGTCTTTGCATCAATGCCGATAACATTCGCTTCTACTTTTTGACCGTTTAAAAACATTACTTTTATTGCATCAGCATCGCGCACTACATGATTATTGGTCAAAATATATCCGTCTTCACTAATAATAACCCCGGATCCCATGCCCTGCAGATGCTGCTTTCTTTCAGGAAGAGAGCGACCCAAAAAATTATCGAATGGAGATCCATAGGAGTCGGTTTGTTTTACTATCTTATCAGTAAAAATCGTGACGACACTGGGATTGGCTTTTTCGGCAATAGCTATGAAAGTATTGTTCAACTGATTTATTACATTAATGGATTCCTGCGATAGCATTGCACTGGCTTCGGTCGGCGG
>JAUIFT010000552.1 GCA_030430345.1 Calditrichia bacterium
GGGCAGATGCGGAAAAGGCCGCGAACTCTCTCAATTTCCCCTGTATGGTTAAACCTCCCTTGAAAACACCATTGTGGGAAAAAAATGCCGAAAAAGTTTACAAAGTGGAAACGCCGGCAGAATTTCTCAAGCTTTATGACCACGTCCATCAATGGGCGGATATTTTGATGATCCAGGAATGGATCGCTGGCGGCGATGACACCCTGTTTTCACTGAATTGTTACTTTGACAAAGACTCCCGTCCCCTGGCGACATTTATTGCCAGAAAAATTCGCCAGTGGCCGATCGAAACCGGGGTCAGTGCACTTGGTGAAGAATGCCGCAATGATGTTGTTCTGGAAGAATCCGTGCGTTTCTTTGAGTTTGTAAAATATCGCGGGCTCGGCTATATGGAAATGAAGCAGGATGCCCACAGCGGCAATCACTATATGATCGAACCGAATATCGGCCGCCCTACCGGCCGTTCCGCAATTTCCGAAGCGGGAGGCGTAGAGTTACTCTACACCAAATATTGCGAAGTATTGGGCCGCCCGCTGCCGGAGAATCGCACCCAGACGTATAAAGGCGCCAAGTGGATCTATTTGCGGCGGGATTTGCAGGCAGCAATGGCCTACTGGAAACGAGGAGAGCTTTCTTTCGGCCAGTGGTTAAAAACCATGCGTGGTAAAAAGCATTACGCCCTGTTTTCCCTAACCGATCCAGTGCCGTTTTTTGAAGACCTGCGCGTTACTTTTATTGAAAAAGTTTGGAAGAAACGCGGGGATGCCGCCCCCGAAAACCCGAAAAAAAACATGGCTACAGCGGGGAAAAGAGCAGGCTAGTATCAAACCTGCGAATGATATTGTCTATACCTGATATCCATATCGCTAACAATCAAATCGCCTGAAATCAATGAATCTAATATGAGCAAGAAAATATGAGCAACCAGAACGGACACGCAAATCAAAAAACCGTAGATTATGATATTTTTGGTGTGGTCGGTATTCGCCTGATAAACCCCACCGAAAAAGATGCCGCGGCAGTCGTCAATCAACTGGGCCCTGCCCATGCACCATTGCAACGGGAGCCGGATATCGTTATTCGCTTTCACCGGGAAATGAAAATACCGGACCTGATTTTCCTCGGCCTTAATTCCGCCGGATATAACGAAGATGGATTCTACATTTTACGTAGCGACAAGGCCAATTGTAAAGCGCGGATCCCTTTCGAAAATATTGGCAACAAACAGCTGGTCATCGACTGTGAAAGTGGTTTACGGGCCGTGCCGCTGCTCATTGCTTTAACGAATCTCGCTTTTCTCAGCAAACGCTACCTGCCGTTGCACGCTTCGGCCTACCTCTACAATGGCGTGGCCAATATGGTCACCGGCTGGGCCAAAGGCGGCAAAACCGAAGGTCTGCTTTCCTTTGCCAATCATGGCGCGGCCTATATCGCTGATGAGTGGACCATTATCGCTGAAGGCGGAGAAGAGATGTTTGGGATAGCCGAGCCGATACGTTTGTGGGACTGGCAGTTCAAACATATTCCCCATGTGCAGGACAAAATCAAGACCCAGAAAAAGATGCTTTTTAAGGGCATTCACACCATGGATGCCGTCGGGAAAACGTTTAGCAACTCTCCTTTACGAAAAACCTTCCCGGTTAAATTGTTAAATGAAGCACTGCCAGCCTTTAAAAGACAGCTTAATGTTCGTTTGCAGCCGCATGACATATTCCAGGATCGCTTTTGTAAATCGGCGCCGCTGGAGAAAATCTTTTTGATTATGAGTCATGACAGTCCGGCAATCACGGTGAAACCGTTCGATCCGCTGGCGATTGCGGAGATGATGATTAGCTCGAATGAATATGAACATATCCCCCTGTTGGAGCATTATCGGGCATTCACCTTTGCCTTCCCGGAATTGCGCAATCCTTTCCTGGACAACATGCGCGATTTACAGGCGGAGTTGATCCGCAAAGCATTTAAAGGGCGGGAGGCATACCAGGTATTGCATCCGTACCCCGTCGATTTTGAACCGTTGTATCAGGCTATGAAACCATATTGTGAAACTAAACCGAAGGCGATTGTACAATGAAAGTATTATATATAACGCCAGATTTCCAGCACCCGCACGTGCCGGGTTCGCATCGCCATTACCATTTTATTAAGGATTTCCACCGCAGAGGTCATCAGGTTACCCTGTTTACCCTGGTACAGCAGGATGTGCCCAATTCTGCATTGAAAGAGATGAAAACGCTCACTCAGCGCATTTATATGTTCAGCGTGGCTGAAGCCAAAAAATCTTCGAAATCCCGCCTTAGCAAAGAAATGGCCCAGCGGGAGACCATCAAAGAAATGACCACGGAATTTCGCGAATTGATTCTTCGGGAAAAATTCGACGTCATTATGTTCCATGGTAAAATTCTCTATCCGCTGATCGCCGAAACAAATATTCCCGTCGTGATCGACTTTTGTGATGCCACCTCTATGCGCCTGCTCATCCAGATGCGCCATGAAAGCGTGAAAAAATTCCCGCTGCGCTTCACCCGCTACCTGATTGCGAAAAGCAATGAGAAGCACATGCTTCAGAAAAGCGATCAGATCGCTTTTATTTCTGCCCGGGATCGCGCCGCGATTGTTGGCCCGAACAGTCCTTATGACGTCGTCCCCAATGGTGTAGACCTCAATTTCTGGATGCCGAAAGACCGCAATCCGCAGCCAAATACCATCGCTTTAACCGGTGTGATGAGTTATCAGCCGAACGAAGATGCAGCCATGTATCTGATTCGTAAAGTGATGCCGGTGTTAAGAGAGCGCGTTGACAATCCGCATCTCTACCTGATTGGCCGCTCCCCTACCCCTGCGCTGGTAGCCGAGGGTAAAAAACATGATGATGTCACCGTTACCGGCTTTGTTGATGATGTGCGTCCGTACCTCGACAAATCCATGGTCTTTGCTGCCCCAATCCACTTTGCATCCGGCATGCAGAATAAAGTATTGGAAGCAATGGCAATGCAGATGCCGGTGGTTACCACTTCCGTTGTCTCCGAGGGTGTGGAAATCGACAACGTGGAAATGCCCGTGCGAGTCGCTGATGATGAAAATGCATTCACCGAACAAATTATCAAATTATTTAAGGATTCGGCGACCTGTAAACGATTGGGTGATGAAGGTCGTGCTTATGTTGAACAACATTTTGTATGGACGGAAAGTGCCGCCAAATTCGAGCGGATGTGTAATACGGCCATTAGCAAAGCGTTAGAGAAAGCCGGTTAAG
>JAUIFT010000553.1 GCA_030430345.1 Calditrichia bacterium
CGGATCACATCTATCGCCCAAATGATAAAATTCCGATTAATTTTGATTCGGAAAAACTGTATTTTTTCCATCCGGAGAGTGAAGCCAGACTGGCGTAAAAATTCGCTTTTTTTTCCAATCCGATGTTGTTATTTTATATAGACTTGCCATAATTAGCCTTTGTCGTTCATCGGAAAATAGACGGGATTAGCATGCCAGAGATTACGGTCGGAGTAGCCAACTCGATTTCAGCGAATTTTCAATTCGATCCGCTGGATACCATTCAATTTGCCAAGCAGAGCAATTTTAAACTGTTACAAATTTATTTGAATCAATCCCTCCTTAACGACAGCAAAGTGCTTGAAAAAATTCTTCAGGAATCCGGCCATTTCTCAGACATTTTCTATCACGCTGAAGGCCAGTTGAATGAAGAGTTTGTCGAATCTGTTTACCGGAAACAACTATACAACTTCCTGTTGCAGACTGATGATCCGAAATACATCATCCATTTTGACGAACGTGCTAATGTTGATAAACTCATTCGTGTCGTCGATACCTTAAGTAAAGAGCCGGTAAAAATTTGCATTGAGAACTATTTTCAGTTATCCCGCAAAGAAGATGCAGAGCGTAATCTGAAAAAATTCCTTGCTCTTTTCACTCTGTCCAGCAATTTTGGCAATGCAATATATCCGGTGCTGGATATTCCCCGCTTGTTCCATTCCAACCTGGGATTTTCCCAGGAGGAAAGCCTGGAATGGTGCTATCAGATTCTAAATTTTTTCGGCAACCGGCATATTCCCATGCTTCTCCATTTGATCGATACAACTTCTACCGAGCAACCCCGCCGGGATTTTACCACAATCGGGCAAGGGGTTATTCCTTATGATAAAATCTTCGGCTTCATCAAAAAAACCCGCCCGAAGCTGACCGGCGCAGTGCTGGAGTTCGAAGATAAAATTAATCCCCTGCAGTCCCGCGATTTTATTGCCGATTACTTCGCTTAATAGCATTTATGGATAAATTCCTCAATATGCGTTATCCGGGCATTAAGGAGTGGAATACCATTGACCGGCAATATGTTTTGGAAAGAATGATCCCCTACATGGATGAACATGCACCCCATGTATCCGATGGATTTGGTGGCGTAACGAAGAATAATAAGAAAATTATTGATATGTTATTTCGGAAAGATATGTTCAGAAATATGGTGCGGACGAATTCCCGCCCGAAGACGGATCACGTCCAAAATATTGTGTAGATTCGTTTCTGTCACTTTGGAGATTGCCACGCGACATCCCTGTCGCTCGCAATGACCGGTAGGCCGCTGTCATTGCGAGGAGAAAGCCACAAAGCAATCTCTTTTTTACACTTAATATTGGCCGTCATCCGAAAACGGCACTATTGAGCATTTATCAAACCGAGCTGGCTAACATTCGTCAGCGAGTCCGGCATGTCAAATTGGAAATTGAACGTCTTAATTAGAAGACAAATTTTTGGGTCATGGCATAAACACCATTATCAATGTCGATTTCCGGAAAGTTTTTCCAGCGGCGAATACTTCTTTTAATACAATTGAGAATGCGAATATCCTGAATATCGGATTCAACAATTTTCACACTCTGCGGCATGACATACCCTTTTGGATGTACATCAAATTTAACCACAAACTGCCCTTTTAAAGTCGGGTATTTCCGATAAATTCTTTCCAGACAAGGCTTAATGGTATTTGTATTTTCATTCGCTACCGCAATCGTTTCTTCGTAATCCCGTTTTCCCTGAATTACATTGAAGTCGGTAAATTTTGTTTCGGCAATGGTTACATCGCCACCAATGGTTTGACTGTATTGCCGCACGCTGGAATCATATGCTTTTTTTCGGGCGTTGTATGGCGACATCGGTGTATTGCGTTTTGGCTTGCTAGGATCTATTCGTGACGGAATTTTATCGATAGCATCCATCACATTCAAGCCGGTTTCCGTTGCGGAAGGCAACAGGGCCATCATGGAAGCGTCGTATTCTTCCTTTTTCCCGCGACCGATATTTGTACCGACATTATCGGAGACCTTATCCAGTTTTTGTTCGCGCCTTGCTTCTGCTTCTGCGTCATACGAATGAATCGCTGTTGCGTCCGGCGCATCAAAAACTTCGCTGGTTCCCTCCGGAACGTTCTCTTCGGTAATGATTACCAGTTCCGGATCGTCCGGTGAATAAATCGTATAGCCTAAATCGTAAGCATTTTCTGTAACAGCTTCTTCGGCGATCGGGGCAGTATTCTCGTAGTAAGCGACAATCTGGGAAATGTAGTTCTGCTTAATTTCGTGGCGAATTCGATGTTCCGGGAATTTATTATAAAATCCCAGCGTAAAGATGGTTACAAAAAGCCCAAATGAAACAGCTGTCAGCGCTAAAGATTTGTAAAAGAGAACATTGAGTTCCGAAAAATAAGGACGCCGAAAAAATATTTTTTCGTAATTAAAAGTGTTGTTCTTGCCTATCATCCTGATATAACTCTCCCTATTTGAGTAAAAACAACAGCCTATTTTTACAACCGCCAAGGTAATCCCGCCCTTTTAAACAGGATGTACTTCAGCAATGGGTCATATACTTTTTTTACTGACCCGTATGAAGGTTCTTAAATAAATTAGTGGAGTTTGTCAACTCGGAAAAAATGGGTGCCGTTTTTGAGATCAAATAAATATGATTGTATAGTATAACCAATCTGTAAAAGGGGATTGTGATGGGGGATAAATCGCGCAAAATAATATGAAGAAACAATTCCCTTTGCGAAAACTAATTCCTTTTTCCTAAAGTAGTTATCTATTCTAAAAACGTCCGTGATTTTCGCGGTAAATTCGAATTTTTTCTAATAATTTTTGAAAGAATCCGCGTTCACCGCCTAAAAGGATTACCCTTACTTACTTCGCAATATCGGACAGTTGACCTTCACTATTGGCAATAATCACTGATGCGGTGGCATCGCTGGTGACATTTACGGTGGTGCGAATCATATCGAGTATACGATCGACGGCCAAAATAAGCGCAATCCCTTCCAGCGGAATGCCCACCTGCTGTAAAACGATGACCAGCATCAGGATGCCAACCCCCGGCGC
The DNA here is from genome assembly GCA_030430345.1 of Calditrichia bacterium. The sequence goes on from JAUIFT010000553.1 coordinate 3,090, forward strand.
GGCAGCAGTGCCGATGGAAGCAAGCGTAGCGGTAAGGATGATCGTCAATTGCGCGACCAGATCGAGATCGATCCCATATACCTGGGCGATAAATACAGCAGCCACGCCCTGGTAAAGCGCGGTGCCGTCCATATTAACGGTTGCTCCCAAGGGGAGAA
>JAUIFT010000554.1 GCA_030430345.1 Calditrichia bacterium
TGAATTATACTAAAAAAATCCAATAAGCGATTTTGTTTTCTAAGCGTGGTTTTTCTTGTCCTGGCGAGTTTGTAACTTTGCAAATTGATGCTGCTTTATAAAATTTTTTCCCGGCAACATATAGCGAGGAGATCTGTGATGACTAGGTGGAGTGCTTTATTTACGATATTGCTGTTATTGACAATAGCCGGTTTTTCACAAACCACTTTTGGGGACTCACTCTTCAGTTTTAACGCCGGGCAACTAACCCCGACACCGGATCGAACTCTCTACGGCGTTACTTACGCGGAAGACCATTTTTGGGTGACCGGTTTTAATGCCCCGATTTACGATCATCGTTTGTATAAGATAAGTGCGGATGGCAGCACACTCTTAAATTCTACTTCGCTGGGAAGTGGTTATCACGCCTATTTTGATTTAACTTATGATGGCGAGTTCCTTTATGCGACCGACCGGAATGCCATCGTGCAAATCGATCCGGCCAGCAGTACCCTCACCGGTGAAACGATTCCTGTTGATTTCGGTTATCTGCTCGTTCAGGGGGTTGCTTACGATCCGGAAAATGATCACTTTTGGGTAATCCCGCAGCGCAACGGGCAACTCCAGATCATTCATGAAATAGACCGGGATGGAAACGTTCTCAACACTTTTTCCAACAAGAACAGCGATTATACCACATCCTTAACCTGGGACACGCTTTCGCCGGGCGGCCCGTATTTGTGGACCTTCAGCCGGGAAGAAATCGGATTTGATTCCCGGGGAGTTATGCGGCAATTCAGTCCGGCCATCGGCGAGTTTACCGGCATCGAAATTGAAATGACCAATCGCAGTCCCTACGTTGCCGATATTCCCCTGGGCATCGCGATGACGGGAACACTGGATACCACGACTGTTGCAATGGTCGCACTGCAAGCCGGGGCCATTCAGGTGGTGGATGGTCTGGACTGGGTCGTTGTTTATGATGCCGATTTACGCGACCAGCAGGTGCTTGGACCAAGTATCTCCGTTACGCCGGGTGCGATACAAGTGCAGATGTTTTATGGAGACAGTCTGGACGTACCGGTTGTCGTCGAGAACAGTGGGGAAACGATCTTAAGCTGGGAAGCATACGTCGAAAATATCGATAGCAGCAATAGCCCGCAGAACCTTGGCGATTCACTATTTAGTATGAATCTGATAGATATCATTGGCAATGAAGATGTGCGACTGTACAGTATGACCTACGCCCGGGAGCATTATTGGGTGTCCGGCCGAATTTTACCCGATCAAAAACGCTTGTTCAAAGTCGACAATGACGGTAATCTGGTTGCTGCTTACCCCACTCCTTCCGTCTCCAGTTTGGGCTGGCGTGCTATTACCACCGATGGGGATAATATCTATGGCACCGATACCTATTCGATCGGCATCTGGTCTATTGACGCTACACAAAGCGTCGGTAATATATTTACCGGTAGTATCAGTGCGGATGCATTTGCCTATGACCCCGCTGCGAAACGCTTTTATTTGAGCAACAGCAACGGCGCTATCGAAGTATTGGATCGCCAGGGAAACCAGGTCAGTTTTCTGGTAACGGACTATGAGATTGAGGGATTGGCCTGGGATAATTTTTCGCCCGATGGCCCGTATCTCTGGGCCTGGGTGAATGATGACAATCCCGCCGGTGCGAATAGCAAAGCAGTGCGCCTGGATGGAGAAACCGGCGTTTATACCGGGGTCAGCTTTAGCGGGGAGAACCTTGGCGCGATTCAGAATTTTCCGGAAGCGGCTGCTCTCGCTGCGGACTTAATCGACGGGAAGTTGATATTCCTCGGTTTGCAAAATGATGATGAATATCCGGCCAACGCCTCTTATCTGGTCGCTTACGATCTGGGTGTAACCCCGCCGCCGCTCTGGATTCACTTGATCCATCCCAGCGATCGGTCTACTGCCATCCAGTCCCGGGATACTTTGCTGGTTCGTTTTTATGCGATGATGGCCGATACCACAACGGCAGCGATCATCAAAATAAACAGCAACGATTTAAATCAGCCGCTGCTGGAAATCCCGGTAACGACAGAAATGCTGGAAACATCGGTAACAGCGATTGATGAGCGCGCTGGCTTAACACCGGATGGGTTTTCTTTGGGGCAGAATTATCCGAACCCGTTTAACCCATCGACAACCATTGAATATTCCTTGGCACAAGCTGCGGAGGTCGTGCTGGTAATCTATGATTTACTGGGGCGGGAAGTTGTGACAATTCGAAATGGCCGGCAGGCTGCCGGTATATATCAGCAACGGTTGAATGCTGTTGCCCTGCCCAGCGGTTCCTATTTCTATACCTTAAAAGCGGATGGACGGGCGGTCGCTACCCGCAAGATGATTTTATTAAAATAACACCCGGCGAGGAAAGCGTTACAGGAATTCATCGGAAATTGCCGATATCAGCACCAGGATGATGAAGATGCAAAAAATCGCCAGGAAAGCAAGCGAACCGAGCATTAACAGGGAAACCGGGGGCGGTTGCCAGGGCACGCCAAGACTTTCGTATACCGGTTTTAAGGTACACTGAAACATTCGTTGAAATGGCTTATAGGAACTTCTGCGGATAAAGGGGGCATGCAGGCGGAGAAAGCCCGGCTGCCAATTTTCCGAAAAACGCATGAAACCGTTGACGATCTTGTATTGCTGCACAGTTTCGCTATCCGGCAAGGACTGCGGGAAAAAGTGCCCTGCACTCTCTCGCAGCGCTTCATAGTCTTTTTTCTTCATGTCAAAAAACAGTATCAGCAATTTTTCCGGGGGAACCACTTTTACCGCCTGCTGAAATTCCCAAAATAATCCACGCCCGCTTCCGGCGCGAATAATTACCAGGCGCGCCGTTTTCATCTGATCAGTAACGATCTGCTTCCATTCATCGTCGGAAGCATACATCCGTGCCGCCCCCGGTTTAGGCAGCGATTCCCCCGGTTGCCCGATGGCGACCATGTTCCCGATCGGCTTCAGCGCTTCCCGGAGTTGTTCTTCTTCCGTGAGCATACCGGACATCAGATGAGGTCTCAAGAGGGATTTGAAAGTTTGAGCGAGAATCGAGGGATCGCTGCGAAACGCACGCAGGTAAAGAATGTCGGCTTTATCATCAGCGATGATTTTGTTGGCGCTGGCCTGATCGGCATATTGGCGTCCCCGGAAGAAGAGAAAGGCGCCGGTGAGAATAAAAACCAGTGGCAGGAAAAAAAGGATAATACCTGCTTCCCCGATCTCAC
>JAUIFT010000555.1 GCA_030430345.1 Calditrichia bacterium
GTAAACGTTTAAAGAAACGCACTGAAAGCAAAATAAAAGCAATGCCCAATAACAAATATATCATGCGTTGCTGAACAATCAGGGCCATATCCGGTATTCCGACAAAATCCGAATATACCATGGGAAGGTAAAACGAGAGAAAATCCGGCAAATAGAACCAGCGATTGGTGATAAAAACCATAGTACTAATCATATAACCAATTACCAGAAGCACGACAACAGCCTGCACCCGCAAGAGCTGCATCAGGATAAACGAAAGCCCTATCGCAAAAACAATCGTTGGAATCACCATTGTTAAATAAATCGTCGCGTATGGTGTAATGTCAAAAGGGAGCTTGCTAAAACCGGCGTTGATGATGATCATGATCAGCAGGATAAACATATCGAGCAGAAAGAAAGTAAAGAAAATACCCAGCGCTTTGCCAAGGAAATAGGTCATGTTACTCATGGAGCGGATATAGATGACTTCCAGGGTATCAAACTTTTTATCCCGTTTAAATATATCCGAAGCAACAATGGCAATAATGAGTGTTTGCGTCAGGTTCACAAAGACCAGGGCGTTATACGGAATAAATCCGGTGATGCTGCGAATGCTGTACGGCACCGGAGAGACGCTGCTGAATAACACTGAGCTAAAGATGGTAAGCCAAATAGTACCGAGCCCGGCAATAATTCGAAAAATCCAGCTACGCTGAATTTCTTTCATCTCGAACCTGGCTATCGTTAATAGTGTTCTCATTGTCCTGCCTTGTGCTCCATAAAATACACGTATGCGTGTTCCAGGTGAGGGGGAATCACATAATCCTGATAAGTGCCGTCATCATCTGCGACAAATTCTACCTGCCAACCGTTTGAGGCGGGAATTGTAGAAATGATCGGATATTGTTCCTTAATTGTTGCCAGTTCATCATCTAACACTTCTTTTTGGAATGTATGGCCTTCCGCCAGGCGGATAAATTCATCCGGCGGCCCATGGAAAGCCAGGCTGCCCTCAACCAGCAGGGCCATATCATTACAGGTACTGGAAATATCCCCCACAATATGAGTGGACAGGATAATGATGCGATCTTCCCGGCCCATGTCCGTGAGAATGTTGCGGAAACGAATGCGCTCTTCCGGGTCCAGGCCAGTTGTCGGTTCATCGACAATTAGCAACTTCGGATTACCAATGAGGGCTTGGGCAAGACCAAGTCGGCGCTTCATCCCACCGGACAGTTTCTTCGCCAGACGGTCCCGGGCATCAAACAGGCCAACCTTCTCCAGCATTTCATCGACTTTGCCGTTACGCTCTTTCTTGTTGAAAAGACCGGCCAGGCGGGCGCTATAATCAAGGAATTCCCAGGTTTTAATTTTCGGGAAGGTACTAAAACCTTGTGGTAAATAGCCGGTAATCGCCCGAATCTCCCCCCGGTTTTTCGCTAAATCATAACCGTCAATTGAAACAGTGCCATCAGTAGGAGGCATCAGGGTTACCAGAATGCGCATAAGGGTGGTCTTGCCAGCGCCGTTCGGCCCCAATAATCCGAACAAGCCATTGCCAATCGTTAAATTGACATTGTTTAAAGCAAATTTTTTCTTATTATAAACTTTGCTAAGCGATTTTATCTGAATTTCCATCTACCTACCATAAAAAGCATTATTACGCACACTAAAAATTGCCACAAAGTTTTAGACAAAGCAATTCCCAATTAATTGCATAAGACTCCAGTTCCGGAAAAATGTTGCGCTGAGATTTCAAGAAATTTTGGGGCCGCCCAAAAAAATACAAATCTATTGCAATCCAGACAAGAATTACTATTTTTGAATCCATTCCCAGTGCGTGAAAAAAGTTACAAGTAACGCCCGAATAAATAGCGACAAAACATTTACTGATATAAATAAATTATAAACAAGGAGATCCGCTGTGAATATAGCTGTTTGTATCAAACAAACGCCGGATACTACAACCCGCGTTAAGGTTGGAGATAGCGGCAAAAATATTGCTGAGGACGGCGTAAACTGGATCATCAATCCGTATGACGAATTTGCCATCGAAGAGGCATTGCAATTGACTGAAAAACATGGGGGAGAAGTTACCATTGTTTCTTTGGGGCCGGCAAGCATTGAAAAGACGATCCGGGAAGCATTGGCCATGGGCGCTCACAAAGCAATTCGTATTAATGCTGAAACTTCGACACATGATCCGCTGGTTGTATCCAAAGCCCTCGTTAACGTGTTGAAAGACGGTGGTTATGATTTGATTTTCATGGGACGCCAGGCTATTGATGACGATCAGGGGCAAATGCCTTCACTCGTTGCCCAGGCGATGAACCTGCCTTGCGTAACAGTTGTGGTAGAATTGAATGTAGACGAAGAAAAAGGCACTGCGCGCAGAGAACTGGAGTCCGGCTACGAGAACGTTTCCTTTAGTCTGCCGGCTGTTATTGGGGCGAATCGTCACCTTAACGAGCCACGCTATCGTTCATTAAAAGGAATTATGCAGGCAAAGAAGAAGAAAATTGAAGTGGTAGAAGCGACCCTTGACGCACCGAAAATGGTTGTTGAAAGTGTTAGTTTGCCTCCGGCAAAACAGGCCGGGAAGATTTTTAAAAATGGCGCCGCAGACGCATCGGAAGTTGTTCGTTTATTGCGGGAAGAGGCCAAAGTCATCTAAGGAAAAACAGAAAAGGAGATAGATTATGGCTACGATTCTTGTTGTGGCAGAAATACAGGATGGCAGCTGGCGCCCGGCGAACAACGATGTTTTAACCGCTGCGCAAAAGCTTTCCGGAGACACCGGGCATAGCGTTAACGCATTGTTGATCGGCAATGGCCTGGATAGCTTTGCTGAAGAAGCTGCCAAATATGGCGCTGAGAAAGTGTTAATGGTGTCCGATGAGAAAGTTAGTAAGTTCAGTCCGGACGTTTATGCTGCAGCCGTTGCCGGTGCAGTTCGTGAAACCGGTGCTGCAATTGTACTGATGGGTGCCACTTTCACCGGAAAAGACGTCATGGCGCGCGTTTCGCAAATTCTCGATTGTGGTTTAGCGCAGGATGCCCTTAGTTACCGCATGGATGGTGATCGCATTCTTTTTACCCGCCCAATGTATGCCGGTAAATTACTGGCGGAAGTGAGTATTACTTCCAATCCGGTCCTGGCGACTTTTCGTCCGAAATCTTTTAAGCCGGCAGAAAAGAACGTTGCCGTTGCAATGGAAAGCCTTTCTCTGGAATTGCCGGCACCACTATCCGTTGTTGATAGCCT
>JAUIFT010000556.1 GCA_030430345.1 Calditrichia bacterium
GTGGGGAACTGTCGCGAGTCCGTGATCGCGCGGTGGCATATGGTTGGCCATGGCGGCGTCGTTCTGACTTTGTCTGCGTTTGTTCCATGATGTTCCCAATATGAGCGGTTCCTATTGGACATTGATTATTGAAAATTGGATATTTAAAATCCATTTTGACAGATAGCTAAAAGAGGATTCATGAAACGTTTGAAATACAACGATATTGATATTGAACAAATCAACGAAGTCACCTGGTTGATTCCGCCCCGGGATGGCATGCTGGTGCCCGGTAAAATCTATGCGGATCGTAAGATGATGGAATCGATCATTAAGGAAGATGAAAGCATCAAGCAGGTAATGAATGTGGCGATGCTGCCCGGTATTCAGAAATATTCGATTGCCATGCCGGATATTCACTGGGGCTATGGTTTTCCTATCGGTGGGGTTGCAGCGACGGATATAGAGGAAGGGGTTATTTCTCCGGGTGGCGTGGGATACGACATCAACTGCGGGGTTCGCCTGGTGCGCACTAACATCGAATATCCGCAAATCAAGGACAGTATGGAAGCGATTACAAAATCGCTCTTTCGTAACGTGCCGACCGGGGTTGGCGCCTCCGGTGCGATCCGTAAACTAACGCCTGCGGAAATGGAAGCGGTTCTCACCAAAGGCGCCCGCTGGTGTGTTGAAAATGGGTATGCCACTGATGCAGACCTGGAATGCACCGAAGAAAATGGCTGCATGGAAATGGCCAATCCCGATCATGTTAGTTTTCGGGCGAAAGAACGGGGACTTAACCAGGTCGGCACCCTTGGTTCCGGCAATCATTTTCTGGAACTGGAAATGGTCACCGATATCTACGATGCCCGGGCCGCGGAAGTGCTCGGTTTATTCCCCGGTCAAATCGTAATGATGATCCATTGCGGCTCCCGAGGTTTAGGACATCAGGTCTGCGAAGATCATCTCCGCGTATTGAATCAGGCGACCCGCAAGCATGGCATCAAATTGCCGGACCGCCAGCTCGCTTGCGCACCGATTCAGTCCGAGGAAGGCCAGCAATATCTGGGAGCGATGGCGGCGGCGGCTAATTTCGCCTGGGCAAACCGGCAGATCATTATGCATCAGGCCAAAAAAAGTTTTCTGGAGACTTTCCAGATCAGCGAAACGGACCTCGGCTTCCAGCTCATCTACGATGTTTGCCATAATATCGCCAAGGTTGAATCCCATGATATCGATGGCGAGATGAAAGATGTTTGCGTGCATCGTAAGGGCGCTACCCGTGCGTTTCCGCCGAATCATCCCCTGACCCCTGACCCCTATCAGGAAATCGGGCAACCGGTGCTTATCCCCGGAGATATGGGACGTTACTCATTTATTTCCCTTGGACAGCAGCAATCCATGCTGGAAAGTTTCGGCAGCAGTTGCCATGGCGCCGGGCGGGTAAAAAGCCGCCATAAAGCGAAGAAAGAAGGGCGCGGTAAAGACCTGATGGCCGAAATGCGAAAAATGGGCGTCGTTGTTCAGGCGCGGGGCATGCGGACCGTCGCTGAAGAAATGCCTTATGCTTACAAGGATGTGCACCAGGTCGTTGATGTAATGCACAAAGCCGGTATTAGCAGCAAAGTAGCCAAGCTGGTGCCGGTGGGCGTTATTAAGGGATAGTGCAGTGGTTGTGGAAATTTAATCAGGATTCTTGAAGGCGATAAAAAACGATGGAAAAGAAAACGGAAAAAAAATTATCTGCATCCCAAAAGTTTAGATACTATCTGGAGTATCTGATATTTCGCGGCATCGAAACGATGATTATTTTGATTCCGCGCTTCCTGATTCGCCCCTTCGCGAAATTCATTGCCTTTCTCATTTACCGGGTACTCAAATTCCGCCGCTCTGTTACCCTTTCCAATTTAGCCATCGCCTTCCCGGAAAAAACCGAGGCGGAACGCGATAAAATCGGTTTCGGCAGTTATGTGCATTTCGCTTTGCTAATTCTGGAGTTTATGAAGCTCTCCGGATGGCAACCGGAAGATCTGGAGAAAAAATTTACCATTGATATCACCGATGGTGCAATTGAACGCTTCGAATCTGCCACGGAAAGTGGCGCCGTGCTGGTATCCGGTCATCTGGGGAATTGGGAGATGGCGGCGGCAGCGGTTGGTTCACAATATCTGGATAGCATTACCGGGATCATTAAAAGGCAGCATAATAGATATATAGATCAATATTTGATCAATTCCCGGAATCGCTGGAGCATTCGCCTGGTCTATTCCCGTGGCGCGATTAAATCCTGCCTGGAAGCATTGTCCAGGAAACAGGTGGTTGGATTATTGTGCGATCAGGATGCCGGGAAAAAAGGCACTTTTGTACCTTTTTTCGGTAAGATGTCTGCAACCCCAATTGGCGCGGCGTTGCTTTCTCTGAAAACCAGGGCTCCCTTATCCTTTTTTGCCTGTTTCCGCACCGGCAACTTTAAATACCAGGCATTTCTGGTGCCGGTTCCTTATGATGGTGAATACGACCCAACCCCGGAAAACATCCAAAAGTTAACCACAGATTTTACCGCGGTTTTGGAGAAGTATATTCGAATGCACCCGGAACAGTATCTCTGGATGCATAAACGCTGGAAAACGCAATACAATCCCGCTGAAGAAGTAAGCAGCTAAGCAGATTTGCTAACTTGCCAAACAACTACTCTACATTTTCCTTTTCCCCATTATTCCAGGGCAACAGCACCCGGAATTCCGCGCCGCTCCCCGGCTCGCTGTTCACCTGAATTTGCCCTTCATGATCCTGAACAATTTGATAAGCGATGGATAACCCCAATCCAATACCAACCTGGACCCCTTTGGTGGTAAATCCCGGGTCAAAAATCCGGGCAATATTTTCCTGGGGAATTCCCTTGCCATTATCCCGAAAGGTGATCACAACCGCATCTTTGTCCAGCCGGGTAGTGATATGAATTTCACCTTCCGCCTCAATCGCTTCGCAGGCATTTAGAAAAATATTCATAAAAACCTGGTTCAACTGGGCTGCCCGGCAGAAGAACTCCGGTATCTCCTGATATTCACGAACAATTTTAATACGATCCCGATATTTGTTCTCCAACAGCACCAAAGTGCTTTCCAGGCCGGCATGAATATCGACCGGTTTAAATTCTTCTTCATCGAGGCGGGCAAAATTTTTCAAGGCCCGGACGATATTAGCAATACGCTCGCAGGCCGATTTACTAACGTTCGACAAGTTCGCCAGCACTGTAGCATTT
>JAUIFT010000557.1 GCA_030430345.1 Calditrichia bacterium
CCGCATTGCAATTCAAACAATGTGCTTCACTAACAGCGATATTTTCTTCGGTGGTTTTCAACAGGCTCAGCCTTCTTTAATATTGCCGTCTGCAAATTCGAACCTGCGGGGAAACCGCTCTGCCAACCCCAGGCTGTGGGTAACGACAATCAGTATATTTTCCCGTTCCCGGTGAAGGTCGAAAAGCAGATTGGCCACGGCCTCTGCAGTGGCATGATCCAAATTTCCGGTCGGTTCATCGCAGAGCATCAGGTCGGGATCATTAATCAGCGCCCGGGCAATTGCGACCCGCTGGCGTTCCCCGCCGGAGAGCTGCGCCGGCCGGTGATCGATCCGTTCCGCCAGCCCCACCCGTTCAATCAGGTGTTTTGCCCGCTCACTTTTTCCTTCCCGCTCATCCTTAAATGCAAGTGTTGGCACCAATACATTTTCCAGCACACTATATTGCGGTAGCAGATGATGATCCTGAAAAATAAATCCCATTTTGCGATTGCGGAATCGGGCCAATGCTTCCTCCGCCAGGGCAAAAGGGTCTTCCCCGTCTACACGGACTCTGCCTTTGCTGGGATTATCCAGCGTTCCCAGGATGTGCAGCAAGGTACTTTTCCCGGAACCGGAGGGTCCGGTAACTGCCAGGGAATCGCCGCGGTCCATTTCGAAACTGATGCCTTTAAGCACCTCCAGGGAGGTGAATTCGCTTTCATAAGTTTTATGAAGGTCTTGAACGGATAAAAGTACGGATTTGGACACTGGCTGCCTCATTTTCGTTAAAAGTAACAACTTTCTTTTCAATGGTAGCTAAGTTACGATATCCGCCGGAATTTTCCACAAAAAAAACTTCAGACTTGATCAAAAACCGCTTATCACAACGCTGTAAGCAGATTCCCCTGGCAAATTTTAATAGGCACGGGCATCACGAAAGAGCTTCAGATACTGCGGTTTCCAGGATCGGCCATAAGAAAGGCTGATGGCAAATTTCAGGTTCCGTCCAGTTTCTTCAATCACTTTGTCCCGGTACAAAAAGTAGGCGATTTGCGGCTTAATACTGAGATTTTCCGTCAGTGGAATATTGAGATAAGTATAGAAATCGTTTGACCATTCTTCATCGCCGGCGGACGGCGCTTCATTGCTGAGCAGATAGCGTAAACGGTTGGTCATCGTCCAGTTAAAGCGGCCGAATTTTTGATTGAATTTTGCGTTCATTTCAATACCGGAATCCCAATTCTTCTCTTCAAGATCATATTTACCGACAACCCCAAAGCGAAGTTCTTTTACAAAATCCCCGTAATAATTGATACCAAGGCGCGGATAGAGATCTTTCTGGCGGGGATTATCAATACCCATTTCATTGTCTGTCGGGGTCAGTTCCGTGTCAAACCGGCCGGCAAGGAAAACATTCATCCGGTTTGGCAATCCCAGCTTTTCGGAGAGATTATAAATGTCAAAGATCGATTCAAATTCGATATCATCGCTGGTTTCTTCCAGGGAATTGTCGCCAATCCTGGTCTGGGCATTTTCGACATCGAGACGGTTCGTCCAGCGGCTGCTGGAGGTAAAACGCGCCACCTCCAATATTCCCCGGGCAGCCAGCCCAAATAGATTTTCCGTATCAGCGTTTACCCGGGCGTCTTTCACAGCGGAGAGTTGATCGTTATTGTACACCTGCACATCCTGCAGTGCAAAATCAATATTTTCCAGATTGACCAACCAAAGGGGGCGGTTGAGAATACTTTGTTTCCGGAACCATTCACCAATGGGCTGATTCTCCACCGGATGGCGGCCGTCCCGCAAAAATCGTACGATCAGTTCATTTATATTCAGCGGACTGCCGTTTTCCGGCGCTGCCAACACCCGGTAGTTGTCTTTCACCTGAAAACGGGTGCGCACGTGGGTGCCCGAGCGAAATTCACTATAACCGTTGCCGCCATTCAATAGAAAGTCGCTGGTAACAACCGCATAGATTTCATTATCGACTATTTTCTGACTATGCACCAACTGTTTGCGTTCTTCCGGCGCATCATAATTTTGCACGGCAAGGAAATGCAGATACCCACCCTGATTGGGTTGGAAAGCCTCCCTTCCCCGGGCAAGAATTTTCTTCAAGGTATTTCCTCGCAGGCGCAAAGTCACCAGCTGGTTATCGGTCCAGTTAATTTGGGAAATCGTGCGGGGCGTAACCACTAAATCCTGATTGGAGGCATTATCAAACTTAAAAAAACCTTCATTCAGAATCGCGATTTCCGAGCGGGTCGCTTCCTGAATCGTATAGAGCACATAATCCCGAAAACTATTATGTGCATCCTTGTTGAAACGAGCGAGTTCCGCGTTTCCGTCGATGCCGGCAAAAAGTGTTCGCAGGCGTTCATCGAGCAAGCGGCTGTTTTCTGCATAAAGCGCGGTGTTGGTCTCTTCCGCAGCAATGTCTGCCGTGGAAATTAACGGATGGAGGAGGACATTTTTCATGCGTTTTTCTGCATTCATAGTCACTTCCAGATGACCGACTGCCAGGGCGGCTCCCGGTGCCTGCACCACCACCGACTTCAGGGTGCCGTCGTTGGCGAATACCTGGGCGTAATCGCTGCCCTCTCTATCCGGACGGCTAAGATAAAGGTCCACACCGCTCACTTCCCGCGCCAGGGCGAGATTTTCCGTCATCGACAAATGATTCAACGCGATCAGCAAATCACAGGAAGCGCGATATTTTTCTACCAGCGCTTTTAAAGTGACACTGGCAGCCTCTACGGAGAGACCGCTAAAATTCTTCGCTGCAACCATGTCTTTTACCCGGGGATCGGTGATTCCAATAACCCCGACGTTTAGCCCGCCCTTTTTTAGCAGCAGAAAATCCTCCAGAAAAACAGCTTCGCCTTCACGCAGATTTCCCGCCAATAAATTTAGGCCGCTATTCGCGATATTTTTTAAACGGGCTTTCCCATATTTAAAATCTAGATTTCCCACGACCATTGCATCGTACCCGGCGGTGCGCATCGTTTGCAACACTGCTTCGCCGCTGTCAATTTTTGAAAGATAATGATAAGAGAAAGCATCGCCGGTATCGAAAATCAACGCTCGTTCGCGGGCAATTGGCTGCTCCCGGAAGATTTGCGCTATCGTTGCCGCCACGCGCAGCACATCACCATGTTGCCGGGGATTTTCGGAAAGGATATAGCCATCAATTCCTCCGGTAAAGAGAATATCAATTTTATCCTGCGCGTTCAGAGCAGCGTAGAGAAGAAAGA
>JAUIFT010000558.1 GCA_030430345.1 Calditrichia bacterium
AACGACATCCCCCGCCGGGAAGCGTTTGAGTGGTATAAATCAGTTAACGGGAAAGGCATGGCACTGTGGTATAAAGATTCCGGCCCCTGGTGGGATAACAGCAACCTGCAGGACAACGATGGCATTTCCCTGGAAGAACAGCAAACAGACAGCAGTTCGCTTTGGCATTATTACCGCAGTTTGATCGAATTTCGCAAGCAGCATCCCGCCCTCTCCCGTGGCACATCAGCACCAATTTCAAATGATGCTGCGGATGTTCTCACAATATTGCGTGAGTGGGAAAATCAGAGATTATTGCTAGCGATAAATTTGTCAAAGGAAAGCCGGGAAATTTCTCTCTCCTCCGAAACTTTTGGGAATGGGAAAACGCTCTCCGCACTCCAGCTTTTCCCGGAAAGCAATTCTAACGCCGATCTCACTGTCGACGCTGCACTATCATTCACACTACTCCCCGGAGAAGCACGAGTGTTTCGCATGATGACCGGAGAGTAGAATATCATTTAGCATCTATTATCAGGGATTCTAAAACATCTTAAACTGAGCAATTATAAAAGTTTCTTTCTAAACCCCTTGTTTAGGGATGAGGCTTTATTCTAAAATCTCCGTTTTGAATATCCCGTTTTTTTTCGTACAATTTTTCGTCTGAAACTAACTGTTTTGACAATTGACAAGCTCGCTCTTGAGAAAAGAATAGATTACGATATATATGAATATCCCCCAGGGACTCGCAGACATTCTGGTCATTTTACAATATAATCTCTTCGAGATCGCCGGGATTATCATCTCGCCGTTGTCCATACTGATTATTGCGGTAACGCTGGTTGTTTTCTATTTCATTTCCCGTTTACTTCGCGCTACTATTCGCAAGCGTATTCTGCAGCGGTTTGACATTGACGGACGGGCTGCCCAGGTACTGAATGTTATCATGCACTACCTGATTATGATCGGGGGAATTGTCACCGCCTTTCAAATGATCAGTCCCAACTCCGCGGTCATTCAATCATCGCGCGATCTCCTCACCTATAACATTTACACAGTGAACAACACCAACGTCTCCCTGCTGGCTATTCTCGCCTTCATCATTATTTTGATTCTTTTTATCATGATTTCGCAGTTTTTCCGGCGCAGTCTGATGAACAATCTTGCCAATTACCTGAAGCTAGATAGCGGCGCCAGCTATACCATTAGCCGGATCATCCATTATTTATTGATGGTCATCGGGGCAATTGTCGCCTTTCAGTTTATCGGTATTGATTTTAGCGGACTGGCGGTAATCTTCGGTTTTCTCTCGGTGGGCATCGGTTTTGGACTGCAGAACGTTACTTCCAATTTCATTTCCGGTTTGATCCTCCTCTTTGAACGCCCGATTCAAGTGGGAGACCGCGTGCTGGTCGGGGATATTGAAGGAGATGTTCAGGAGATCAAAATTCGTTCCACCACAATTCGTTCCGTAGACAATATTTCCATCATTGTCCCGAATTCGGAATTTATCTCTTCCAACGTGATTAATTGGTCCCATGGCGATCCGAAAATTCGCCTGAATACTCGTCTGGGCGTCTCTTACAACTCCGATCTGGATAGCGTCATTCGTACTCTGCGCAGTGTGGCGGAGGCGAATAAAGAAGTGCTGAAGACCCCCGCACCAGAAGTGCTGCTGGAAAGTTTCGGTGATTCCTCCTGGGATATGAACTTGCGCACCTGGATTCGCGATCCGAAGCGAGCCCCAATTGTGCGCTCCAACCTAAATTGCGCGATTGTGGCGGAATTCCGAAAAAACAATATCGAAATACCTTTTCCCCAGCGGGATGTGCATTTTCGCTCGCCAATTCCTGCCACGGAAGACAGCACAAAATCCTAATTACAGCCCAAGAAACAGTAGCTATTCAGTCGAACAACGATCAACGAAGAACGATCCCCTAAAACGCTCCTCTAACAAAAAATGATCTTCATCTTGTCTGATTAAGAAAATTATACTATTATGATTTTTCGTGATTAATTCGGGCATTAATACAGCCGCTGATACAGATTCAAGAGAGATACAGAAAGCATAAAATGAGTCTTAAAACCAGAGCCATCGTTGTTTCATCGATTATCGGATTCGCAATTCTTTCCGATCAGGTTACCAAACAAATCGCTATTAAACATCTGAAAGGTGCTATTCCGATTAGCTATTGGGATCGTTTCTTCGTCTTTCAATATGCCGAAAATATCGGGGCAATGCTTGGTTTTGGTTCTGACCTGCCAGACAATATTCGTTTCTGGCTGCTTACGGTATCGGTAGGCGTTTTGCTAACGATTTTGCTCGGTTATATCTATCTCAGCAAAAAGTTGACAAATGGGCAGGTAACTGCGCTGGCATTGATTGCCGGTGGCGGGCTGAGCAACTTTATCGATCGGGTGGTTAATGATGGCCGGGTTGTCGATTTTATGAATATGGGTATTGGCGACCTGCGCACCGGCATCTTCAACGTGGCGGATGTCCTGATTATGTGCGGCTTAGGACTAATGCTGATTTACGGAGAATGGACAACACCAAAAACACCGGTAGAAGCCGAGGAAGAAGCTGCTTCTGCCCCGGCTTCAAAAGATGTCGATGTTGATCCCTTAAAATAAACAGGATTCCGCTAGGCATCCTGCTGCTGAACAACATAATGCGTCTCGGTCGGAAAGGCCATGTTGATCTTTGCCTCATCGAGATTCCGCTTGATCCCCATATTGACTTCGTGGATAATCATTTTCCAGTTGCTCATGTCAGAAATCCAGTATACCCCTTCCATATCCGGTGAATAAGCGCCAAAGTTAACAAAACGAACCAACGTTTCATCCCCATCGGTCCCTTCAACGGCTTTAATCGTATCATGAATAATTTGCATGCCATCATCCATACGCTTGGCGCTCGTATCGTAGGTTAAACCGATATTTATCGTCACTCTCCGGCGCTGGCGGGTGGAAAAATTTTCGATCACCTGGTCGGCAACCTTACTGTTCGGAATAACCACAGTGGTACCTCCGACGGTACGCAAGCGGGTGCTTCTTACCCCAACTTCGGCGACGGTGCCGGATTCTCCGCTAATTTCTACGAAATCATCAATCTGAAACGGCTTATCCCAGAAAATAGAAAAACCACCGATGACGTTCTTCACCGCATCCTGAGCTGCTAAAGCCAAAGCCAAACCACCGACCCCAAGTCCTGCCAATACGGAAAGAATATCATATCCCAAATTAGAGAGAAT
>JAUIFT010000005.1 GCA_030430345.1 Calditrichia bacterium
GTCCCACAGCGGCAGTGCCGAGAATGATGAAGAGAAAAGTGCTCATCTCCACCCAGCCATTGGCGGAAGTAACCGCTTCCGGCTTGCAGGCTTCCGGGATGTAGCCATATTTTGCCGGGCTGAAAATAGTACTCTGCGTCGCCATCAGGAAAAGGATGAAGAGCATCATGTCCAAATTGCCGAGATAAAATGCCAGTGCCCCGAAAAGCATCACCCCGATTTCCGCAAATTTTACGACGCGCATTACCGTCGATTTAGCGAATTTGTCGGCAAAATATCCGGACCAGGGGCCGAAAAGTAGAAATGGAATAGTGAAAAGATAACTGGCCTGGGTAATTACTTTTTCCGGACTGTCCAATGCAACGATCTGGATGACATAGAGCTGAATTAGCATCTTATAAAAATTGTCATTGAAAGCACCCAGGCTTTGAGTAATAATGTAGGAGAAAAAACCTTTCGGCATGGTAACTTTGGACATAGTTCTTCCTTTACTAAGCAGTCTTGAGAAATAAGGACACAGGGAATGCCCGAAAAAGGGTTTTCAGATAAATCGTATCAATGTAGTGGTTTGCGGGGATTTAAAAAAGAAAAATCCTTCCGGTAGGTAGGTTGCCGGTAGAGACGATTCATGAATCGTCTCTACCGGCAACATTTAATTCCCGGCTCCGAAAAAACACATCGGTGATAATCCCATCGATCTCATACTTCATCACCCGCTCCAAAACTTCCGGGCGGTTTACCGTCCAGGTATACATTTTTTTATTCAATTTGCGCGCCTTGTTTACCAGCCAGCGGGAGAGATTTTTGTGGTGCGGATGCCAGGCATCGGAGTGGAGAAAAATATCGATGAAGCGATAAAACTGCAGCGGGTCCTGAAAGAGAAAACCAGTGCGGACCGAGGGATCAATCTTTTTCATGCGGCGAATCAGTAACGGGTTAAATGAAGAGACCCAGACCTGGTCGTGGATGTCGTGGCGGTTCAGTAGATTGATGAGGGAGTGTGCAAACTTTGAGTTGAAGAGTGTTTGAGACTTCGCATCGAGGTTGATAGGGACGGTGTTGCGGAACTCTTCGAGAAACTCATCCAACGTGCACAAGCGATCGCCGTATTGATAAACCTGCCGCTGATATTCCAGCATTTTCAGGTCTGTGGCATCCTGCCATTCGATGCGGTTGATTTTCCCGAAATGGCGATACATCAGATAGTCGTGGAAGAGCACGACCTCCCCGCTGCGGCTAATGCGCACATCCACCTCCAGGGCAGTCGCCCCCTGGGCAAGGGCGAGATGGCAGGCGCGTATGGTGTTCTCCGGGGACAAGATACGTTCCCCACGATGGGCTATCATCAGCGGCTTCTTAGATGAAGGCATAGTTTGATCCGGTCAGGTAAACAACAGCAATGGTTAAGAGGACGACCGCCGCCCGGAAAATATAGCGCTTGCGCACATCCGTAAAAAGCAACGCTTCGCCAACTTTCATATAAGAGAAACCGGAGATGAAAATACTCAGGTAGCTGGCGATCAGAAAAAATGTAAACACTTCATTCTTAATGTTCGCCATGTAAAGAATCGCCGTGAATGCTAAGAGACAGGTGTTTATCTTTCCCAGAAAATTTGCCATTACCGGACTTTCCTGCTTCTTGATAGTAAATGAGCCAACCAATACAATCAGGAGATCCCGATAAATCAGGAAGATTGTCAGGGGAATAGAAAAATCCCGGTAAACGATCAGGCTGATCAAAATGATTGCCATGCTGATCTTATCAGCAATGGGATCGAGTAAAATGCCCAGGTCGGTAACCTGATTAAATTTCCGGCTAAAATAACCATCGAGAAAGTCTGTGGCAGTGGCAATAACGCAGAGACTCAGCAGAATCACGTTCCCATCCGGCGTATTCAGGCGAATGTAATAGGCAATGGGAATGGCGAAGAGCACCCGGCTAATGCTTAACAAATTTGAAATGTAGAAGAATTCCCTGATCTGAACTTTCATAAATTTTTCAGCCCCGTAGCTAATTGAAAGGTAGATGAATATAGCGATTTTGGGGGATTTTCCGAATGAAATTTATCATCCGTTCCGTACCGCCGAGATGGGAAAACTGATTTGTTTATTTCGTATCCGCGCTTGTCTATGCAACCGCTTTTTAATATTTTGTCCCCATCAGGATTAGCGAATGAGATGAATGATACAGCCTCCGGTTGAATAGTGGCAAAGCGATCTGGACGTATCGTTCAAAAACACGGTTAGAGTGATGATGAAAATGAGAATTAGCGGAAAGTTTTTTGCACTCGCAGTGATATTACTCTGCTTTGCCTGTAATAATGGCACGAAGAATGATCCGGGCGATGAAGTCCCCACCGCTACACTGGTCGATATCACCGAAGCTGCCGGCATCGATTTTGTGCATGACGCCGGTGTGGATAGTAGCTACTACTTCCCGGAAATAATGGGCGCTGGCAGCGTTTTCCTGGATTATAATAATGATGGGAGGCAGGATATTTATTTTGTGAACGGAGGCGATCATAGCGGGAAAATCTCTCCGGAGAAACGCGCGGTGAATCGCCTCTACCGCCAGGGGACAGATGGGCGTTTTACAGATGTGACCGCTAATAGCGGACTGACTGACAATGGTTATGGCATGGGCGCCGCTGCCGGGGATATCGATAACGATGGCGATCTCGATCTCTATGTTTCCAATGTAAACCGGGATGCACTCTACCGTAATAATGGCGACGGCACCTTTTGCGATATCAGCGAATCCGCTGGCATTAGCAATGAAGACTGGGGCGTTTCGATCGCTTTCCTGGATTATGATCTCGATAATTTCCTCGATATCTACGTTACCAATTATGTCGAGCTTGATACAACAGTAAAATGTACCTACCGCAACGGGCGCCCGATGTACTGCGACCCGGCAAATTACAGCGGTGCTGTTGATGTTCTATATCGTAATAATGGCGATGGCACTTTCAGTGATGTTACCGAATCTGCCGGTATCGCCACCGCCGCGAAAAAAGGACTCGGCGTCGTTCCCGCGGATTATAACCGCGATGGCTATCCGGATATTTACGTCGCCAACGACCAGCAAGTGAATCTTTGCTGGATCAATCAAAAAGATGGCACTTTTAAAGAATCCGCGCTATTGATGGGCGTCGCCGTTAACTACCTCGGGAAGCGGGAGGCGGGCATGGGAATCGCGCTTGGAGATTTGAATAATGATTTACTGCTCGATCTTTATATCACCCATGTGGAGAATGAAAGCAATACGTTTTACCTGAATAAGGGCGAAGTTGGGTTTACCGATCAATCCCGCGATGCCGGCTTCGAACAAAACCGCCTGTTGTCATATACTGGATTCGGCGTCGGCTTTCTCGATCTTGACCGGGATGGTTTTCTCGATATCCTGGTGGCGAATGGCCGCATCAACCGGGGGAACAGCCCGCGCCTGTCCGGTGACAAATATTGGCTGCCTTACGGGGAACAGAACCTGGTGCTTGCCGGTAATAAGGGTAGGCGCTTTCAGGATGTTTCCCGGCAGTATCCGGCGTTCTTTGCGCCGAAGGAATTGTCCCGCGGGCTGGCCCTGGCCGATATTGATAATGACGGCGACCTGGATGTGCTGATCAATAATATTGGCGCGGCGCCGCGCCTTTACCGGAATGATGCGCCTGCAAAAGGCAACTGGGTCTCATTTACGGTTTATGATCGGAATCTCAAGCGCGTTGCGGTTGGGGCAACAGTGAAGGTCATTGGCGAACATTTTCAGTCATTGTACCCGGTAAATCCTTATTACAGCTATATTACCAGCAATGATTTCCGGGTATTCGCCGGTTTGGGCGATTGTGCTGCCTTAACACAGATAGCGGTCACCTGGCCGGGGGGTGAAAAAGAGATTTTCCCCGGCGGCGCTGTCAACCGCCATATTCAATTGAATCGCGGCGAGGGGCAACGGCAGGAATAGTTGAGATAACTTTCCGCTACCAAGCAAACAGGAAAAAATGTGATGACAAAAAAATCCCGCAAAACACCTCCCCGGCCGCAATCACACAAGGCCAGAAAAAAAAGCGCCATAAACTTAAAGACGATTATAATTGCCCTCGCCAGCGTTGGCCTTTTAGTAATCGTAACGATTGGCGTCTCCAACTTTTTACGCTACCAGGGAGATCCTTCGAAAATACCGGCCATCGATTTTCAGGGAATGGAGCCGCAGGTACAGGCAAAGCTGCAGCGCTTGATAGAAGACGTCCAGTCCCACCCCGATGATGCCGAACGTTGGGGCAAACTGGGGATGAACTTTTATATCCATGAGTATGAAGAAGCGGCGATTGTTTGTTACCAGGAAGCCCATAAACTTGATGCATATGAATTTCGCTGGCCTTATTTCTGTGGATATGCGATGGTGCAGATCAAAAACGAAGATGCTGCCGTCTGGTTTGAAAAAGCATTGAGTATACAGGAAAGGTATGCCCCGGCCCATGTCCGTTTTGGCGATGCCTTATTGGCGCTCGATCGTACGGAAATGGCGCGCCGTTCATATAAAAATGCCCTGAAGCTTGATCCGCGGCTCTCCCACGCTTACCTCGGAGATGGCAAGGCTGCCTATGCGCAAAACGATCTGGAAAAAGCAGTGAAGCAATTGGAGACAGCGATACAGATCAATCCGAAACATCGCGATGCCTATGGGTTGCTGGTGAATTGTTACCGGGAATTGCAGCAACCGGAGAAGGTTACCGAATATGCCGCCTTGCAGGAAAAATATCCGCAGAAGCTGTTGATGGACGAAGCGATTCTCGCCGAACTGACCAACGAAGGGGTGAGTGCATACTGGTACCGGGAACGGGGAAAAGCATACATGCGCCAGAAAATGAACGAACAGGCAGCAGCGGAATTCAAACACGCCCTGGAAATTGCCCCGGATGCGCAGTTGTATCATGATCGTGGCATTGTGCTCTCCCGCCTGAATCGCCTGCCGGAAGCAGTGGAAAGCTTTCATCTGGCGGTGGAGATGGAATCGGAAAATATCCCCTTCTTAAGCAACCTTGGCACCGCGTTGTGCCGCCTGGAACAGTTTGATGAAGGCGTGCCCTACCTGAAAAAAGCCAACGAAATGGACCCCGCTTATCGAAACGCCGCAATCAATCTGGCTGATTACTACACCCGCGTCAACCGCTGGAAAGACGCTGTTTCGGTTTACCGCCGCAGTGTCCAGGCTGATACCGCGAATCATATCTTTACTTTTAACCTGGCCTGGCTGCTCTCTACCGCGCCGGATGCAAGTGCACGGAATGGTAAAGAAGCTTTAAAGTATGCCGAAAAACTGTCGGAAAGATCCCGGCAGGAAAATGCCAAAGTGTTGGATGTTCTTGCCGCTGCTTATGCGGAAAGCGGTCAATTTAACCGGGCGCTCTCAACCATCGAACAGGCGATTTCCCTGGCCGAGGGGCAGTCCGATAATAATCTGGCGGAAACATTCAAACGGCGGAAAGCGCAATACCAGCAACAGCGCCCCTGGCGTATTAAAGCCGCCGGCTGATAGTCGAAGCGCAATTCTCCGCTTACAGAACTAATTTCTTCAAATACATTTAAAAATTGTCGTACCCATCGAATATAATGACCGATATTCCCTCTTTTGTGTGCAGGGGAAGGCGGAGTTCTCAGGTATATTGTTTTAAGAAAAGTAACTTAAAATCATCAAGCGGAGTGCTTATGTTTTCTGAAATGCGACAATTTGTGCCAACTATTATTTCCTTCCTTTTATTTACAAGCGTATTCCTGCGAGGGCAGGAAGTCACTGTCGGATTGATCCAGCAAGACTCTACCCGCATACAGGCGGGCTATACCTTGCTGGCACCGATGACCTATACTCATACCTATCTGATTGACACCGAAGGGCGCATCGTTAATGAGTGGGAAAGCGATTATGTCGCTGGAAATTCTGCCTATCTCCTCGAAAACGGCAATTTACTTCGCACCGCGGATCCCGGCAGTAACTTCTTTATTGTCGGGGGTGATGCCGGCCGGGTGGAAATGTTTGACTGGGATGGCAGCATGCTCTGGACGTTCGACTATAATGACAGCACCGTCCGCGCCCACCATGATGCAGAGGCGCTGCCGAATGGTAATGTGCTTTTAATTGCCTGGGAAAGAAAAACCGAGGCGGAAGCAATTGCTGCCGGGATTAATCCTGCCTTGATGGCTAGTGGGGAAATTTGGCCGGATCATATTATTGAATTGGCACCGGACGGCAACGGCAGCGCCAATATTGTCTGGGAATGGCATGTGTGGGATCACCTGATTCAGGACTATGACAGCACAAAAGCGAATTACGGTGTGGTGGCAAATCATCCGGAATTAATCGATCTTAACTACACATCTAATCCCAATAATCCCGACTGGCAGCATATGAATGCCGTCGACTACAATGCCGAACTGGATCAGATTCTCATCAATTCCCCTTTTTTCGGGGAATTCTGGATTATCGATCATAGCACAACAACCGAGGAAGCTGCCGGGCATACCGGGGGGAACAGCGGTATGGGAGGCGATTTGCTCTACCGTTGGGGAAATCCGCTGATTTACCGGGCCGGCACCGTTGAAGATAAGCGTTTTTTCAATCAGCATGGCGCGGAATGGATTGCGGATGGATTACCGGGCGCTGGTAATATCATTGTTTTTAATAATGGGCTCAATCAACCGGGAGATGATTTTTCCCGTATATTCGAAATCGTTACCCC
The DNA here is from genome assembly GCA_030430345.1 of Calditrichia bacterium. The sequence goes on from JAUIFT010000005.1 coordinate 6,735, forward strand.
GGTAGACAGCGCCGGAAATTACCTGCGTCCACAACCTGGAGAGCCTTTTGCCCCGGCCGACCCGGTCTGGAGCTACACCGCGGATCCACCCACCAGCTTCTTCTCCCGCATTCTTTCCGGGGCGCAGCGGCAGCCGAATGGCAATACGCTTATCTGTGAAGGCATTAATGGCCGCTTCTTCGAAATAGATACCAGCGAAACAATCGTTTGGGAATATGTAAACCCGGCAATCGCCTCCGGTCCGGTGCTGCAAGGCACGAACCTGTTACCGGGGCAAAACCTGGTGTTTCGGGTCTATCGGTATGGGGCGGATTATCCGGGGTTGGCCGGGCGGGATTTGACCCCGGGAGAAACCGTGGAAAGATATCCCCTATCTATTGCTGATAATGCGCCGCAATTGCCGCGTCGTATTGAGCTGAGTCAAAACTATCCGAATCCGTTTAACCCAGCTACGACAATCCAGTTTAGCCTGAGCCACAGCGAAAAGGTTACGCTGAGAGTCTTTAATGCCCTTGGGCAGCAAGTTGCTGTGCTGGCAAATAATGCTGCTTATCCTGCCGGAACGCATCAGGTACAGTTTAATGCCAGTAAGCTGGCGTCTGGTGTTTATTGGTATCGGCTGACGACCGATCGTAGTCGTGATATGAAAAAAATGGTTTTGCTTCGCTAGTTACTGGGTTTTTAATCGGTTGCAGATAATACTCATTAAAAGTTTAGATAGTGTTAAACATGTTATGCCGACAATTCCTTAATTGTCATCGCGAGGAGTGTAGCAATGAAGCGACCTCCCTGTTGCATGCAAATTTGGGATTGCTTCGGCCAAAAGCGCCTCGCAATGACAGAGTTGAATAGCATTACTTCGTTAAGACTGCCAAAGTTTATTATCTGCAACTGTAGTAAAATTCGACCTGCAATTTTAGAGAAACACTACCTCCCAAAAGCGCTGATTACAACTCTGTATTCTACAAATCAAAACTCCCTAAATTTTTTTTGTTAATTATATCACATATTGATATATTCCCAAATTAATTGTTTTGCAATTGAACTGTAGTGATTTTGTGTTTTTTGTAATACATGAATGGCATCTGCCCGGAGGTATATATGTCTATTTTTAAAAATCTTTTTGCACAGTCTCCTTTTTCTCCATTGCAATCGCACATGGAAAAGGTCGCCAGCTGTGTAGAAAAACTGGATGCCCTTTTTGAAGCCTATTTCAAAAAGGATTTTGCAAAAATGAATGAGTTGGCCGACGAAATATCAGAAACAGAACACGCCGCAGATTTAACCAAAAACGAAATACGTAATCATTTGCCAAAAGGGCTATTCCTGGCAGTGAACCGCGGTGATTTGCTGGAAATCCTTGGCATTCAGGATGATATCGCGGATAAAGCCGAAGATATCGGTATACTGATGACTCTCAAGGATAACCTGGACCCACTACCCGGCATGGAAGCTGAGTTTAAAAATTTTCTGAAAAAGAATATGGAAGCCGTCGTCAGCACGCAAAATGTTATTCGGGAAATGGATGAATTACTGGAAGCTTCCTTTGGAGGAAAAGAAGCGGAGAAGGTAAAGTTGATGGTCGAAAGCGTCGCATATTTGGAACACGAAGCAGATATCCTTCAGCGGGAATTAAGCAAGAAATTATTCAATCATGGCGATACAATGCCCTATACCAGCTTCACGCTTTGGATGAGTGTTTTGCGGGCGATCGCTGCACTGGGTAATTCATCTGAGAAATTGGCAAATCGCGTCCGGATGCTGCTGGACATCAAATAAAAGAGGCTAGATAAAAGTCCTTACGCGCCTGGGAGAGGTATGATAAATAGAAAGGGACAACATGGCATTTGAAACAATCATTTTAATTATCGCGGTCGGCGGGGGATTTTATATGGCCTGGAGTATTGGTGCGAATGATGTCGCCAATGCGATGGGCACTTCGGTGGGGTCCGGCGCACTAACCGTTAAACAGGCGGTTATCATTGCTGCGGTGCTGGAATTTGCCGGGGCGTTTTTTGTCGGCACCCACGTAACGGAAACTGTCCGGAAAGGCATTATTAATCCGGAATTGTTTTTAGGAGTGGAAATGGATCTGGCGTTCGGGATGATCGGCGCCTTGCTCGCAGCGGCAATTTGGCTGCAATTGGCATCATACTTCGGTTGGCCGGTATCTACGACTCACTCTATTGTCGGGGCAGTATTGGGTTTTGGGGTGATGTATCATGGTATGGGTGCTGCCGATTGGCCGAAAGTTGGTTCCATCGTTGCCAGTTGGGTTGTATCACCGCTATTGTGTGGTACCATTGCTTTCCTCATTTTTATGCTCATTCGAAATTTGATATTTAATAGTGATGATCCGGTTAAAGCAGCCAAACGAATTACCCCTTACCTGGTATTTTTTGTCTTTGGCGTTCTCACCCTGACAATGGTTTTTAAAGGGTTGAAAAATTTGAAGTTGGATCTCGGACTGTGGGAGTCCATCGGAGTTGCTTCTGTTGTAGGCTTAATTGCTTCACTGATTAGCAGTGTGTTGGTAAAGCGAATCAAAACGGATGAGGTGAAAGACCGGGTAACGGTTCGCCAGAGTGCCCAGGTGAACAAACGCGTCAGCAAAGCGCTGGAGCAATTAAATAAAGGAGCGGCACAGGCGTCCGGTGAAATTAAAATGCAGCTGGAATCGGCAATTCAGAACCTGGAAACCATCGAAAGCGAAATGGAAGATGGAACGGTGGTGGAGCAGGGCCGGGCGGACTACCGAACGGTTGAAAGAATTTTCGTTTATTTGCAGATTCTCAGCGCGGCTTTTGTTGCTTTTGCGCATGGCGCCAATGATGTCGCCAATGCGGTGGGACCACTGGCCGCAGTTATAACCATTGTTACAACCGGTGCAGTGGCCATGAAATCTGCGGTTCCGCTTTGGGTGCTCGGCTTGGGAGGCGTGGGTATTGTTATTGGTTTGGCAACCTGGGGATGGCGAGTAATGTTAACCATTGGTAAAAAGATTACCGAGCTGACCCCAACCCGCGGTTTCTGTGCGGAATTTGCCGCGGCAACCACTATCGTTATTGCTTCCAAGCTGGGACTGCCGATCAGCACAACCCATACCCTCGTCGGGGGCGTATTAGGTGTTGGCCTTGCCCGGGGAATAAGCGCGCTGAATCTGCGAGTAGTAACAAATATTATTATCTCATGGGTTGTTACAATTCCGGCTGGCGCTATTGGTGCAATTGTTATCTATCAAATTCTCAAACTCATCTTCGGATAATATTAACCTTTTTATTATATCCTATGTCAAATAACAAAAAAGCGCCGGTTAGTTATTTTAACCGGCGTTTTTTTGTTAGCCTGCCAAAAAGCCAATGTTCGCAATGTTTATTTGTGCCCGTTTTGTAGCTCAATTTGAAGTGTTTTGGGAACGATTGATACTCTTGCCCGATGGGAGAAATGTTCGTCTCTTTAATAGATATTAAAGCCGTCCGGTAGCTGGCAAATATATTGAGCGAAATTGCCCCTTGATTTTCCCTTTCTGAAAAAAACAGATCAAAAAAGAAATCTTTCCGTATATCCGCAACAGAGATATTAAAGAAAAAAATCCGGAAGGAATAAAATGAATATTGACCAACCTTTTTTCTCCCCGCTCCGGCGGATCGTTTTGATCGTTGTGTTGGTTGGCAGTTCCGCGCTGCTTGCGCAAATGCCGCCACATCAAACTGTGCTGGCGTTGCAGCCTGGTGTTGATGAAAATGGTTTGCCCACACAGCACTGGCTTAAAGCAATTGAAAAGCGCCATAATGCAGAGGTGCTCACCGGATTTGCGAAAACCGCCCGGCGGTATAATAGTGCCGAGACCCGCTGGCTGCAGTTAATCACCAAAAAATTGCCAGTCTGGACGACGATGGTTGACAGCATGCGAATACCTTTTAGCGATATACCCGCACCGGATACCGTGTATATTCTACCGGGAAATCAGGGCGGCAGCGATGCCTTCGTCTCTGCGCCAATCACTATCTGCTTCAATCTGGAGAAGTTGGGGCAGTTTTACGGCGCGGCGACATCAGCGGCAAATGATGACCACATTGACCGCTTCTTCGCCCATGAGTTTACCCACGTGCTCCACAAAGTGTGGCGGCGCCAAAATTCGCAAAAAATTGAAACGCCATTGGAAAGAGCACTGTGGGAATGCATGACGGAAGGACTGGGTAATTATCGCTCTCTATCCGGGAAATGGCAGGATGGCAATGGCAACCTTTCGGCGCATGCCAATAAGGTGCTCGATCGGTTGCAGCCAATATTTGCGGCGCGGATGTCCGCACTGGCGACGGCAAATGAAGTGGAAGCTGATAGTTTACTGAAAGGGTTATCGACGGGGAAATTCGAGCGGAAATGGGGCGCTCTCCCGGTGGCGCTTTGGTTAGCGCAGGAAGCACAGGGCAATGATGAAAATCTTCGCCCCTGGGTAAACGCCGGTCCTTCAGGCATCCTCAAGCTGGCCCGAAAATACCTCCCGGAGGAGCTACAAAAAAAGTTACCGATATACGAAACTAATTAGTGGCTAATGAGCCAATGCCCATTCCCCCTTCGAACAGGCTCAGGGTGAATGGAGGCTTTTCCTGGGGACCATTTAATTGCCCCTGCCACTGTACATTCCTTCGGGACCACTGCCTACTCAAAAACCAGCGCTCCAAAAAATTCCGGTAAATGAAAATTCGGTCCAGGGAAATCCACCTCCGCCCAGGTGAGCCAATGCGGTGCCGAAGTGGCGTCTGCACACTTGTGGAAATTGGCGCGCCAGACTGTCCGGGAAACCGGCGTTTCCAGACGGGTATAGTTGGCCAGCACGCTAAAGGGCAGACGATATTCTACCGTCCAGATGGTTGGCTCACTGATTTCCGGATCGACAATCTCCGGAAGAGAGTGCGCAACAGTCACTGCCGAGAAATGATCCGCGGAAACCGGCGTAACATCGGTTTTCCGTTTAAGCTGATGCATAAACAGCGCTTGCCCACCGCAATTCATTTCCAGGTTAAAATAGCCGGCAGCAATATCTGCGCCCGGGGTAAAAAAGAATTCAACGCAGCTATCGCGATAAACCGGTCCCTGGTAGCCATCCGCGACGGCGCGAACATATTTGTCTTGCACCCGGAAAATCACGTAGATTGCCTGATCGTCGTAGCGGAGTTTCGCTTCAGTGATGGGAAAATGCGCCGGTTCTTCGCCCATGTGATGCGTCAGGGAGAGTGCCGCTACATCCTGCCAAAATGGTTTTTCCCAATCAGCGTCGATAACCGCCGCTGCACTGGCGCGTTGCACGGTATACACGCTCTCTCCTTTTTCGTTTTCGTTGGCGCAGGACATGACGATTAAGAATAGCAAGCCGCCAAATATAACGCTGATCAAGTTTTTAGGCAATTTTAAAGATCGTATGTGCTTCACTCGCATGGCAGGTAAACCCTTCGCTTTCGACCCTGGATAGTGGCTAATTTTTTAGCCGCGGATGTTCACAGGTAAACACGGATTAGAAAAATAAACAAGGAATAAAATTCGAAATATTTTCATCCGTGAAGATCAGTGCTTATCTGTGGCTAATTTTCAATCGCCGTTTAATTTTTTCGTTCAACTCATGACGGGTGCTGCGATAGAATATCTTTTCCGTATTCATCGCTTCCTGAAACTTCAGGAGCACATCGGTTGGCAATTCCAGTATTAGCATGTCGATCGGCCACCAGATATTGATGGTTGCAAAAGTCTTTAACTGGTCAAGAGCTTCTGCAGATGCCCATTCATATTTGCCTTCATTAATATTTCTTCGAAGCTGATTTAACTTTAGTCTGGCAGTCAACTGACGGTAACTCCACTCATCCGGTTGCAAATGAGATTGTAATGCCTTACACTGCTGATCACTGATCTGCTTTTTCTCCGCCAAAGTGCCGATAATGTTGCGCGTGCTAAACAAATGGAGATGCTGGAGAAGTTGCTGGACGTCTGCAATGGAAAGTTGCGATGATTCCTTTATTTTCCGTTCCCAGAATTCCGCAAAGGCGTAGCTCTTGACTGAATCGGGATCGAATTCTTTTTGTAATTCGAGTATGCGAGTCTTTAGTATTTCGGAAGAAACAGTTTCTTCAAAAATGTTTATCAGGTCTTCCGTTGGTAAACTTTCGAACATTATTAGACACTTTCAATGCGATGTATATAAATGCCATGGGTTGAATCTTTCTTGAAGAAAATATTGCCGGCATCGTTGGGAGATATTGCAAAGCCATCGTCTTTCCGGAAGTTCGCTTGCGCCGAAATCAGTTCACTTAAAAAGATGAGTGGTTTTGTATCTCCTGCCAGAAAGACTGTGTCTGCTTCAACCCATACTTTCATGGCGATTTCTTCTTTCGCGTGTGTTTCACATATTTTATCGGGTGACATATTGTTCCTCATATTTAATGTTTCTTTGTTGTTTAAATTTTATTTATTAAATGTTTATGATAGGGCGGGAGTTGCGCTGTGAAATCCCCCGATTCCTATTCACTCTGAGCCCATTGCCAAGCTTAGGATGTATTTGTCGAATAGGGAAAGTTCTTCTAGACCGGTAATGTCTTATATTCTTTCACCCTTCGACAGGCTCAGGATGAATGGAGGTTTTTACACTGATAATACAGGTTGTTTTATTGAAGCAATGTTCTGAAAGCTGCCCTGCTTAATCTTCCCATCCATGGAATTCGCCGTAGTAAACTTCCCCTGAATTCCGAAATAGAGATACCTTTTCTGTGGAAACCGATTCCGTTGTTTGAAATTCAGCTATCTCAATCTCGTAAGTTTCATTGATAGCGACAATTACATATTTGTCTGCTGAAAGTGCTTCCCGTACTTTCTTCTCTGCCAGGGAAGATGAATTGGCAAAAGTATAGCAGTTAATCATTGCCCCTTGAAGATTCGCAGGCATTTTACAACCTTGGCCTGGTTTAACTTCGACATCAATATAATAGAGTTGATCGCTCATTTTTCCATTACCTGCATTCATAAAATACTATAAGAATTATCCTTTTTGAAGGGCGCGAATCTTAAGCCGATGATAAACTCTCCAGATTGAGGATAGGGGAGTGGCCATAATCGCCAGACCATTATTCTCTGAAATCTCAAGTTCTACTTCCGGCAGCTGATCGCAAATCTCAATTAGAAGATGCTCACATTCTTCAGGAGAAAGCTTTTTTAGTTCAGTCGCCTCCTGCCAGCAAAGGTTTTGCAAAAAATCGATGATACTCTCTTCATAAGCGGAACTATCAAATTGCTGAAAGAATTGAAGCTTATCGGTAATTTGTGATGGTGAAGATTCCCCGGCATTTTCAGCGGATAGCAGTTCGGGGATAGTAGCGCCCTGATTGAATTCTCTGTAAATGTGTAGAAAATCCCGCAAAAATCCCTGAGCATCCCGGTGATATAACATTACACAACCAGCGCCGGAAGGCCAACCACCCTCCAAATACATTGCAGCATGATCGATAGATGATTTAATATCTTTTTCCTTTTCCGAAATGCCACAAATTTCCAGAAACAATTGCCGCCAGTCTTCCGAAACTTGCCGAGCCGTTTCGCTATTCAACGCCTGCTTTCCGTGGGAGTTCTCCAGCCTTATCAAGGGACGATGAATATCGGAATACGCTACAGTAATGCTAATTGGGCCATCAATCGCCACTTCTATGCCATTCTCAAATGAATGCCCTTTCAGATTAAGTGATAACCAAATCTTTTGCCCGGATAGCGAGCGATAGTCCATTTCGATTTGTAGCGCTTTATCAGATGGAAAGATTGTTTCCACAAACGCATTTAAATCAGCCGCTTTAAAATAAATAGCCTGTTCATTTTTAAACCAATATTTATCATGGGTTTGAACTTTATTGACATTGCCACTTCGTTTAAGGCGTTCCAGAGTCTCTATAAAAACCCTAGGAGCACTGTTATTGATTGGAAGTAGCGATATAGTTATAATTGTACTCATTGACACGTCCTGTTCGTTAATAATTGAGAATATGAACGGCTTCACCATCTATTCTTACTAGTTCAGAACCTTCATCAGTTTGCCTCATTAAAAGATTACCTGATACTGTGAAGTTACCCTTAAGATTGGCTCCTTTGGGAACTGTAATTGCAAGCGTTCCAATTTTTGCATCTGGAATTTTATTGCGAAGTGCTTCAACTGTATTTTTAATCTGACTTAATGCTGTCGATATTTCAGTCCCAGCACTTCCCTTAGAGGCTTTAACTTCTGTTATATTGAATTTACCAGACCCTGATACAAAAAGGAAATCTGCTGCTTTTCCGCTTGTTAGATTTAAACTCTCCCTTACGCCAGCATCACCTAATCCAATTATTTCGTCGCCCCTATGAGATAGTAAATTCCCTACCAACCTTTCGGGTTGCGATAAATCTGCAATATTACCTACTTGATTAAGTCCACGAAATCCATTATCTGCTTTGGTTATTGCTTTTGCACTTAATCTTACACCGGTTCCTCCACCCGTTGCAAAAGGTATAAACAAACCAGCTATATCAGCGCTTAAAGCTGCCCATTGCATTGCGCTGACATTTTCACCACTTAAAGATGTAGAGGCAATATCATAGACATCATACGCAATGAAACCGACATCTAAAATTGTATCTAGAAACCGACCATCCGGATCAAAATTTATTATTGGATTGTTACCAACATAGACATAGCCGGAGGGATACTCCGCCAACGGATCCACCGCCAACCAACGCCCCAACGCGGCACTATAATAGCGCGCTCCGAAGTAATGCCAGTTGGTCTCTGCATCCCGTTCCTTCCCGGTAAAGCCTTCCCTGGTGGCAATATCGCCTTCAATAAAGCTGCGCCCGGGCATCTCCAGGCCGAAGGGATAGTAATCGTAGCTTTCCTTCACAACCCCGTTTTTGTCGAGCACCGCCCGGGTGGAGCCAAGGTGGTCTTTGATATAGAGGAACTTGTGCTTTGTGTAGGGCTCCGGATCGGGATTTACTGCTACTTCCAGGGTATTCTGGATCACCGAACCATCGGCAAGAGTTATATCCGCCGTATTTATCTAAATTTTAGTATGTCCAATGCTACTCTTTCTTACTTCAGAAGCTTAAAGGAGGTATATCCTTGCATCTCATTGACTTCCAGATTTACCAGGCGTTGAAAGCCCGATAAATTCAGATAATCTTTGCGTAAGATGAGTAAATCTGGCCAGATATTTGGCAAAAAAGGTGGAGAGAGCATTAGAGTATCCCAAAAAGGTTCCCAGTCTAAATCTTCACTCTCACCAAGGCGATCGACAATAAATGCCAGTATATTCCCTGAGGCCAGTTTAAATTTAAAGAACATTTGCAGAATTTGCAGAATTTGCTCTAATTCTTTCCCTTTAAACAATTCGAAACAGAAATCAACTTTGCTAATCCCTGAATCCAAACGTTTGATATGAACAAAGATAAAATCTACGTTATTTTTCCAGATTTTAAAATCCACAAAGTTTTGATTTTTGAAAGTTTGAATCAGCAACTGTGGATCGGTAATTTCTTCAGATTCTCCTTCCGGAGATACCTGAATTATTTTTCCACTACCCGGTTTCTTTAACTCAATTCGTTGATTATCGAGAAAGTCGAAAAGTTCATCGAAATTGTTGGCTTCAAACTTGTTAAAATAGATGTTGCAAAATCCCCAGTTGTTCATGTCCTTTAATCTAATTTTTAAGAAATATTATATGTAAAAGAATGTGTTGTTATCAGCCTAATGTCAACAAATTACATCTCTGTAAATCATAGGATTTAGTTGTAATCGTCAAATTCCCAAGCACCAAATTTGTTGATTTGTTGTGCAATTTCTTCCCACGTATTGCCCATTGTTTTATTACATATATTATTAATTATATTCTCTATTAATACCCAATCAAATGCTTCTACAATTAGGAGGTGAAGGCCTTTTTGAAATTTATTTTTACTAACGATTTGAGTTAGTTTTTTTAATGTGCAAACATAAAAAGTAAATACATCTGATTCTATATTATCAGTTGTGCCTATTTCAGCTTGTACTATGATCCAGCAATTACTCGGGTCTTTAGGTAATTGAGGTTTTCCATTTGGCAAATCGATACTATATAAGCCTTTAAGTTCGCTCTTCATTTATTTTCTCTGCGATAATTTCTTACAAATTTATCTTTGCGAAGGGTCATAATTATTCCAATTACCAACTCCCTGTATTGATATATGCCCATTTCTTATTTGATGTTTTACTCCATTTTCATCTATAAAAAATTCTTCAAGATTCATCTGAGTTTTTCCCGCCGCTTTACCATACTTTTTTCTCGCTGGAAGTCGAAATAATTTGGTTCCTGTCGAATTCTTATATCCAATAATTTTACCCTTCTTTCTAATTGGGATAGGGTTATCACCGACAAATGACATTCCTAATTCAAGTGCTTTAATCTGACTCATCGATCCAAGATTAACATTTCCTTTCATCTTTTGAAATTTAAATATTATTTGTAAATAATCATTGCTCTTTTCAATACCTTTGAAAATTTTTAGAAATTTCTTACTAGCTTTTAATTCATCCCCGCCTGGCAAAAAATTTAAAAGGCTACTAACTCCAAATTCACCTGTTGCAATATCTTGTACAGTACCAATTATGCCATCTATTGCTTTTCCAATAGATAAAAAACTTAATCCAATTAATCCGCCATTTCCTTCGGCTTTTAGCCTCTCTAAATATTCATTTTGAGAAATTTGTCCTAAATATAACTCTTTTGCACTTTGATCTAGACGTTTAGAAAATCCTGTTACTTCATTCCCATCAGGATCAAAAAAGAAAATTGGATTATTTAACGTGTAATTAAAAGGCGAATAGGAATAGTACTTATCCGCCAACGGATCCACCGCCAACCAACGCCCCAACGCTGCACTGTAATAGCGCGCCCCAAAGTAATGCCAGTTGGTCTCTGCATCCCGTTCCTTCCCGGTAAAGCCTTCCCTGGTGGCAATATCGCCTTCAATAA
>JAUIFT010000559.1 GCA_030430345.1 Calditrichia bacterium
AGAGAGAGAGAGAGAGAGAGAGAGAGAGAGAGATAGAGAGAGAGGATTTGCTTGCGCCAGCCCGTCACCCACTGGACAACCTCAGTGTATTCCGTGTACGAGCAGTACCTCTTTTGCCGGTCCTTTCGGCATTGGAGAAATTGGTAGCGAAGCATATAAATGGATCGACTTTCTGGTTGCCGCCAAGCAGTCGATCTGGCAAATTTTACCCCTCGGCCCCACCGGCTATGGCAATTCCCCCTATCAAACAGCATCCGTTTTTGCCGGCAATCCTTTAATGATCGATCCCATCCGCTTAGCCAGTGAGGGATATATCTCGGAAAGTGATTTGCAAAATGCCCCATCTTTTCCCGTAGAGCGGGTCGATTTTGAAAATGTCATCGATTGGAAAATGCCTTTACTGCTCAATGCCTATAGTCAGTTAAAGGATGATTCTCCCGATGCAAAGAGCTTCGAAAAATTCTGCCGGAAACACGACGATCGCTGGCTTCATGAATTTGCGCGTTTTATGGCGATCAAAGCTTATCATAAGAAGATTGCCTGGTGGGATTGGCCGGATAAACATAAACTGCGCCAGAAAAAAGCGATGGCAGCGATAGAGAAAGAGCTGCATCACGAGATTATGGCGCATAAATTTCTCCAGTTTCAATTCTTTAAACAATGGAATGATTTAAAGCATTACGCCAATCAAAACGGCATTCAAATTATGGGTGACATTCCCATCTACGTTGCCAGCGACAGTGCCGAAGTTTGGGCAAATCAATCCTCTTTTTATCTGGACGACACCGGCAATCCGACCGTTGTTGCCGGCGTACCGCCCGATCATTTTAGCGAATATGGCCAACTCTGGGGCAATCCGATTTACCGCTGGGCCGTGATGGCTAAAAATGATTTCAAATGGTGGTGCGAACGGGTCGAAGTAACCATGGAATGCGTAGACCTGTTGCGCTTCGATCATTTTCGCGGCTTCGAAGCCTACTGGGCAGTGCCCTTTGGCGAGGAAACCGCGGTAAATGGCGAATGGATCAAAGGTCCGGGACGCGCGCTATTTGACGCTCTGAAAGAGAACGTCGGCGATATCCCGATTATTGCGGAGGACCTCGGTTTTATCACTCCCGGCGTGCTGGCCTTGCGGGATCATTATAATTTCCCCGGGATGAAAATTTTACAATTCGCTTTTCATGGAGATCCGGAAGAGCCATTCTTACCACATAATTTTGACAAGAACTGCATTGCTTACAGCGGTAGTCATGACAATGACACCACCCGCGGCTGGTATGAGAAGGCGCATGATGGCGAGAAGTTTAATCTGCAGCGCTACCTCAACAAAGAAGTTACCGAACTAGACGCCGCCTGGGAATTAATTCGCCTGGGCAGTGCCTCAACGGCAGTGTCTTGCGTTTTCCCGGTGCAGGACGTGCTCAACCTCGGCAGCGATGCCCGGATGAATACACCCGGCCGGCCATCCGGCAACTGGGGCTGGCGATTGACCAGAGGAGAGTTGACCGAGCAACATCAGGAACGACTGGCCTTGTATGCGGAAATCTATGGCCGCGCTCCCATGCCAGAAGCAGATGAAGACCCTGAAGAAGATTAATTATCTGATTTTGAAAATGAGAAAAGAAAACCGGATATCCACCTCTGGACATCCGGTTTTTGATTATAGTAGAGTTAAAGAATTACGTTTTTTGACAAATTTTGTGAAAATGTATTCACTGGCTACATTTAACATAAAAAATTCTGTAACCCCTTCAGGGCAGCCCTGAAAGGGTTACACTTAAGGATTTACTAATAATACTTAATCACAAAATATGTCAGAGAACCAAGAAATAATGCTGCAAGCTGTCATCGTGAGGAGTGCAACGACTGGCTATCCCTCTGCGGATGCAACTCCCTGAATTGCTTCTCCCGGCAATCCGGGATTGCAATGACAGCGGCAAATAGCAATACATGTTTAACAGTACTTTTATTTTTACCTGCTGACAATTATTCGTAGCGCAAACTATCCACCGGATTGGCAAACGCTGCCCGAAATACCTGAAGACCGAGAGCGGCGAAGGCAATAATCAGCGCCAATCCGCCAGCGAGTAAAAACATCCCCACGCCCAGTTCTATCCGATAGGCAAAATTCGCCAGCCAGTAATTCATCACCAGCCAGGCCAACGGCCAGGCAAGAATATTGGCATAGGCGACGAGCTTGAGGAAATCCCGGGAAAGTAAGCCGACCAGTCCCGTCGTTGTTGCGCCCAATACCTTTCGGATGCCGATTTCCCGGGTTCGTTTTTCCGCGGTGAACGCCGCCAGTCCAAACAGGCCGATACTGGCAATAATGATCGCCAACGCGGTAAAAATACCGAATATCTCCCCGAAACGCTCATCGCTTTTATACAATGCGGCAAAATCCGCATCGAGAAAAGAATACTCAAACGGTGCATCCTGGACGAAGGTTTGCCAACCCGCCTCAAGATGCGCCAGGGTTTCCTGAATATTCCCGGGCGCAATACGCACGACAATATGCGATCGGGACAAGTTATAGGCGGTAGAGCTATAATGCAGAATTGCAAATGGCTGCACCGGCGTATGATACGATTGAAAATTAAAATCCTTTACAATACCGAGAATTTCAAACTTTTCAGTTCCATTCATACTCCCCGGATAAAGGATGTGTTGACCAATCGGATTTTTCCAACCAATTTCCCGCGCAGCGGTTTCATTCAGGAGAATGTAGCCGGTTTCTGCCTGCCCGGTCTCGCTGTAGTCGAAATTTCTGCCGGCAATAACCTTGAGCTTCAAAGTGGCGGCAACATCCGGATCGGCTTTAAAGGAAGTCAGGATAATTTCCGGCACATCCGCATTTTCCGGTTTAAAGATATCTGTAAAACCATTTTGCGAGGGTGTATTGGTCAATATGCCGGCCGAGCGCACGTTGCTGTTCTTGAGCAACGCAGTTTTGAATGCTGCAAATTGTCCCGAGACTTTTTGTGCATTACTAATAACCACCACATTTTCCTTCTTAAAACCGGGATCTTTATCGCGCATGTAATTCAGCTGAGTGTAAACAACCATGGTGCCGACAATTAATGCGATTGATATGGTAAACTGCATCACAACCAGGACATTACGCATTTGCAGGCTTTTCAGGCTTCCCGCAATCTTTCCCTTTATAATAGCGGTGACGTTAAACGAGGTCATATAGAAGGCCGGATAGCTGCCGGCAA
>JAUIFT010000006.1 GCA_030430345.1 Calditrichia bacterium
AGAAACAGCGCCTGCCACTCATTTTGTAATTCCCGTACCTTTTGCCGGAAAAAGGTAATACCTTCGGCATCCTGCATAAGATTGCGGGCACTTTCATAGTCGCCGTATCGAACTGATACAGCACTGTTTTCATTCAACTTTCCAACAGCTTCCTCCACCTGTTCCAGCAAAACTTCGAACGTGGTGTTAATCTGCTTATGCGACATTACAAACTCCTTTTTTTGGAAATTTTTTATCGTTGCAAGGAAATATCAATGATATACGCCCCTGGTTTGTGTTGATAGTCACGCCTCTCAGATTGGGTTTACTATTCGGTGAATGCTCAGCCTTAAAAAGGCCGGGATTTATCGATATAACACGATGAATTTATGAATGGTTATTAGTATGATAATAGCTTGTTTATCACTTTAATAATCTGTTTGTCATTAAATTTTATCAGGAATTCAATAAATGTATTTAAAATAATTGATTACGTAACTCTGCTTTTTTGGCATAATGTGTGTATGTAAAATTATTTGGCTCATTGGTTATAATATGAGCTATTTATGCATTTTCGAAATCCTTATGCCAGCTTAAACGACAATTTGTATAATGATTGTTGAAATAGAAAAGAAAAGAAGGCAAAAGATATTTTCTACTCGTTAAAATTCTGTGAAAAATTTCTCACATAGAATTGTTTTTTAGTAAGAAATGTCTTAGTTTAAGAGCTTATCTTTTGCAGGGAATACTTCAAATCTTATGACAAATAGAAACGTTCGAAATCTACTTACAGCGCTTGCTCTGATCGTTCTTATAATTTTCCTTCTCTCATTTAAATTTCCCTATAAAATAGAGGAATGGGGAAAAATCGTGCCGACAAAGGAATGGTTGTTACTGAAAGGCACGGACGGACGCCTTATCGAAATGCTTTATGATTATGAAAAAGGTGTGCCCCAACAGATGAAAGTTCGCCTGGTGGAACGCGGCGATGTAATGACTTTTAATCTTCATGAAAATATTCGCTCCGGATACTCTGTGAACATCGGAGATACTATCGGCGTCATCTATTCCAGTGAAATAGAGCAAGATTTCGCCGATCTTCAAGGGGAATTGGCCGTCGCAAACTCTAATTTGCGGAGTTTGTTGGAGGGGGAAAAATCATCCATAATTTCTACGACTGAGCAACAGTATAATTTTGCACGGAAAGAAGTTGAGGAACAGCTTCGCATCGTTGAACGTTTAGAAAAGTTGTATAAAGAGGATTTAGCCGCCAAAGAGCAATATGAAATAGAATTAGGGCGTCTGCGCTTGGCGGAAATTCAGGTTACGATTGCCGAATCGGAAATGGAAACTGCGAAAACCGGTGCTAAAAGCGGGCAAATTACGTTGGCAAAGTCGCAGATTGCTTCGCTGGAAAATCAGATAGCTGCCCTGGAAAAGCAGTTGAGACTGATGAAGATTACCGCACCTGTTAGTGGACGAGTAACCCGAATGTTTGCCAACGATACCCTGATGGCCATTGGTGATACGTCTGAACAGATCCTGTTTATGCCAATCCCCCTGGACGATTATCAGTATCTTGTTAAAGAGGAGAAAGTTATTGTCGAAATCGGAGGGTATGTCAATGCAACTTTTAATGGAACTCTGATAGATAAGCATCAAGCGGTTGATCAATTAAATGGAAAGCAAATTCTAATGACCGGTATTCGCCTGGATAAAAATTCCGCGAAGATTAAACCGGGACTTATGGCAAAGTGTGTAATAAATTGTCAGACTGTCTCCTTTTGGGAGCTGCTGCAGCGATTTTTTATCACCTCGATAGAATAATTACCATGAAGATGCGTTACGAATACAAATTTAAGCTGCCTGTCGAGATCCTGAACGAAGTTCGCGAATTGATGCGTAATTACGTAAATGTTGATCCCTATGCTGATCGCCTGCCGGATAAGGAATATACCGTGCGTAGTATCTATCTTGATTCTCGTGATATGAAATTTTATCATGAAAAAATTGCTGGCCTGCGGGTGAGAAAAAAATTGCGGATTCGAACCTATAATCAACCGCTTGACGACAGCCTGGTGTTTCTGGAAATAAAACGAAAAAATGGTGTGTTTATATCCAAGGATCGGGCACCGCTGGAATATCAGCATCTAAACCCATTATTGAAGACCAAACAGGTGGAAACGTTTGTAAAAACGGCCAATGGTAAGCCGGCAGAATATGATGCCGCAAAAAAGTTTTTTTA
Organism: Calditrichia bacterium; assembly: GCA_030430345.1. The sequence goes on from JAUIFT010000006.1 coordinate 2,225, forward strand.
TTATCTGGGACGGCAGGGGTTGTATCCTAAAATTCTGATTATTTACGAACGGGAACCCTTTATTAGTAAATTTGATCGTTCATTCCGGATTACCTTTGATAAACACTTACGCAGTGTAATTACCAACACGTTTGATGAGTTTATAGATGAAAATGATCTGGTGCCTACCATGCCCGGGTTTTTCATTTTGGAAGCTAAATTTTTTGCAGGTTTGCCGGAGTGGTTTCGTGCAATACTTCGCCAATATGGGCTGCAGCGAATGGCCCTTTCTAAATACTGTATGTGCCTGGACTCTCATAAAACACAACACCGGATTATATCGCTGGACCATACAGTCGGGAAGCGCTAACGGTTGTATTAACAGGATAAAACTATGCTGGAAGACTTTCAAAATATTGGCATTTATTCACTCACCTTATCGGATATTCTCAAAAATATCCTGGTTGCGCTGCTTTGCGGCTATCTCATTTCGGTATTTTACCGTTTAAGCTATAAGGGACCCGGTTTTTCCGTCGCATTTATCAACTCTCTGATACTACTGGCGATGATTACTGCCGTTGTGCTGATGGTTATCGGTAACAACCTGGCTCGTGCGTTTGGACTGGTTGGAGCGATGTCAATTATTCGTTTCCGAACAGCTGTTAAAGACACTCAGGATATTATCTTTATTTTCTTTTCACTCGCTGTTGGGCTGGCCGCGGGGGTGGGGTATCATACGCTGGCGATTGTCGCCACTTTGCTGGTTGGTGGTATTAACTGGCTGGTAAATTCCTGGAATCAAAATCTGGCGGGCCGGAAAGAATACCTGCTCCAGTTCACTTTTGAATCGGATAATCCCGAAGATGCCCCCTATCAGTCTACACTAAAAAATTATTGCCGGAATTATCAGGTCATCAATGCCCGTTCCGGACATGTGCCGAATGGCCTGGAATTGTCTTATTATGTGCGCCTGAAAGACATGGAAAAGAATAACCAGTTTGTTCGTGAACTTTCCGGTATCGACGGCGTGGGAAATGTAAACTTGTTTTTTGATGAAGAGAAAATCTAATGTTATATCGTTGGATGATTACCGGGAGTATCATTTTAATGTTGCTGGCTGTTGGCATGGCGCTTACATCATCGGCGTCTCAATCGCTTTCCATCGAACTTGAAAAAACAATCGGGCTTGACGTGCCGGAACCATCCGGCCTGACACTGGCTGCCGATGGCCGTTCTTTCTGGACGGTCAGTGACCGTACCGGCAGCATTTACCAGCTGGATCGGGAAGGCCGTCTGCTGCGGGTTTTACCGCCCCCGCATCCGAAAGCGGACCTGGAAGGAATTTCAATCGGTAATCATGCTCAACATCTTTACCTGGCGGAAGAACGCCGCCGGGAAATTATCCAGATCGATACCACCGGAAGCGTGCTCGCCCGCTATGCGCTGGATATTTCCGGCAAAAAGAACAGCGGCCTGGAAGGGATCACCTGGCATCCGACAGAAAAAGTCTTTTACGTCCTCAACGAAAAGAAACCCGCCCTCGTACTGCAGTTGAATTCCGATTTTCAAATCGCGGAGAAATACCCTATCCGGGATGTCCAGGATATCTCCGGCATTGCCTTCGACCCTCAGCGCAACTTTTTCTGGATAATCAGCGATGAAAATCGCGCCGTATTTACCTGGACGCCAATAGAAGGAATTTCCCGTTCGTTTTCGCTCCCAATCCGTAAAGTGGAGGGCATCGCCATTCAGGGAAACCGGCTTTTCCTGGTAAGTGATGACAGTGCTAAACTCTACGAATACACCATCTCCGAATAAATTCCACGCGCCTTTTGAAACAATTTTCAATTTCTTTTAGTCTCTTTCAGGCAGATTGAATATCTTCAGTTTGGCTTGAATTTAACCATCTCTAACAATAATGACTTTTCTGAACTGTAATTCTCCAAAGGGAAAAATCGGTTGATCTCTTTGTTGTTAGCGGAAATATAGCGTCTAATCGAAATCAAGTATAGAGAGGAGCGAAATGCGACTTAAGATCGAGAATCTTTCCAAAACATACCCCAATGGCGTGCAGGCATTGAAAAATGTAACACTGGATATTCCCACCGGCATGTTTGGCCTGCTGGGGCCGAACGGCGCCGGTAAATCTACCCTGATGCGCACCATCGCTACATTACAGGAAGCGGATGAAGGGAGTATTCATCTCGATGACATTGATGTGCTCACCGAAAAAGAAGAAGTGCGTAAACTGCTCGGTTATCTGCCGCAGGATTTTGGGGTTTACCCGAAAGTGAGCGCGGAAGATATGCTCGATCATGTCGCAGTGTTAAAAGGGATTACCAACGGCCGGGAGCGGAAGGAAATTGTCGATACCCTGCTTCAGCAAACCAATCTGCAGGCGGATCGGAAAAAAAATCTGGGTGGATTTTCCGGCGGGATGAAACAGCGCTTCGGCATCGCCCAGGCATTGCTGGGGAACCCGCGCCTGATTATTGTCGACGAACCGACCGCCGGATTAGATCCCACCGAGCGCAATCGTTTCCTCAATCTGCTCAGCGAAATCGGGGAGAATGTTATCGTTATCCTCTCTACCCATATCGTGGCCGATGTCAGCGATCTCTGCAGCAATATGGCGATTATCAGCAAGGGAGAAGTGGTGCTGAAAGGCAGTCCGTCCGAATTGCTTGCCACGATCCGCGGAAAAGTATGGGAGAAAACAATCGACAAAACAGAAATGGACGCCTACAAAACGAATTATAATTTCCTCTCCAGCCGCCTCTTTGCCGGGCAGCCAACCATTCGGGTGCTGGCCGACAGTCAGCCGGACGATAGCTTTCGATCAGCCGAAGCCAACCTGGAAGATTTATATTTCTCCCGGGGAGAAGTCGCCGCTGCGGAAGAAAATGCATTGGTGGAGGGGTAATCTATGTTCTGGAATTTTGTTAAATTTGAACTGCTCTTCCGCCTGAAGAAGAAGTACATGGCTTATGTTTTTTTTGTGGTTTTTTTCCTGCTCAGCTTTCTTTCGATTACGACAGATACTGTGCAGATTGGCGGAGGTATTGGGAATGTCAATATCAATTCTCCCTTTGTCATTCTGCAAACTCTGATAGTTCTTTCCGTCATCGGGATGTTCATCACCAGCGCCTTGATGGCGAATATTGTCATTCGCGATTATGAAACCAAGGCCTACCCGACATTCTTCACCACTGGCATCTCCAAATTCAATTATCTCTTCGGCCGCTTTACCGGGGCTTATTTCGTGACGCTGTTTAGTTTTTTCGGTGCGGTGCTCGGCCTAATGCTCGGCAGCGTAATGCCCTGGGTGGATGCGGAACGCCTGGGCGAATTCATGCTTTCTCCCTTTGTGCAAAGCTGGTTCGTATTTGTGATGCCCAATGTTTTCATCACCGGCGCTTTCTTTTTTATGCTGGGCACGCTTAGCCGCAGTAATATGTACACTTTTGTCGGCGTAGTGATGTTTTTTGTTGCCTTTGCGGTTTCCGGTCAATTTCTGCGCGAGCTTGATAATCAGCAGTTAGCAGGCATGCTCGATCCCTTTGGCATTCGCACCTTTGCCCTCAGTAGCCGTTACTGGACGGTCATTGAGAAAAACAGCATCGTGCCGCCTTTTGAGGGCACATTGCTCTGGAATCGCTTACTCTGGATGGGGATTGCCATTCTCAGTCTGGCCGCGACCTATTTCCGCTTCCGTTTTGCCGAACCACCGGCGAAGAAGGAATCCCGTAAAAAACGGAAAGTAGCGGCAAAAGCACCTGTCGAAACTGGGACGCCAAAAGGATTGCCCCAGTTTATTCCGAATTTTTCCGGCAGTGCTTACTTCAAACAATTCATCAGCTTGACCAGTCAGGAGTTCTCGGGCATTGTAAAAACCGTGCCGTTTGTCGCACTGCTGCTGATGGGGATTTTCAACGTCTGGGCGGATGTCTCTTTCACCCAGCGCTTGTTCGGCACCAATGTCCATCTGGTCACCCGGGTGATGGCGGAATCGATTACCCAAAGCTTTAGCCTGTTCATTCTGATCATTCTTACCATTTACGCCGGGGAACTGATCTGGCGGGGACGGCAAACTAAAGTGAGTGAATTTTACGATGCCCTGCCAGTGCCGGAGTGGGTGCCTTATGTCTCGAAGTTCTTTGCATTGGTCGGGGTGATTCTCTTTATGCAATTGATTGCCATTGGCCTGGGCATTATCTATCAGTTACTCAATGGTTTTACCGATATAGAACTGAGTGTTTACTTTAAAAACCTTTTCGTCAATCAGTTCGCTTCCTTTACCCTGCTGGCGTTTCTGGTGATGTTTATCCACGTGATGGTAGATAATAAATACCTCGGCCATATGGCGGTGGTACTCTTTTATATCGTCTGTTTTATGGCTTTGCCGAGCATGGGCTATACCCATAATCTTTACATTTTTAGCGGCGTGCCGAGCAGCCCATATTCGGACATGAATGGTTTCGGGCACTTCAGTATTCCGGCGTTCTGGTTCAATACTTACTGGCTGATGTTCTCCGGTATTCTGGCGGCCATTTCCCTGATCTTTTGGGTGCGTGGCACCGATGCCGGCTGGAAGTCCCGAATGATGACCGGCGAAAAGCGCTTTTCGCTTCCGAAAAAAGTGGGTATCGCGGTATGTGCGCTGGCCTTTTTAGGCACTGGCGGATTTATCTTTTACAACACCAATGTCGTCAACGAATATACCACCAATGATGAACAGCAGGAGCAGCAGGTCGCTTACGAAAAGCAGTATAAAAAATATGAAGGCATTCCTCAGCCGCGCATCGTCGATGTCTATGCGGAAGTGGATATTTTCCCTTATGAACGCGATGTCGATCTGCGTGGTCGTTACCTGATCAGCAATAAATCCCGATCTGCAATTGATTCGGTGCATGTAATGCTCAATCATCCCGGAAATTTGAAAATGGATCTGCGGAATCTGACCATCGGGAAAAGTACCCTGGCGAAGAATGACGAGCGCTTCAACTACCGGATTTACGCCCTGGAAAATCCGATGCAGCCCGGCGATACCCTGGAAGTATCCTTTGATCTCTCCTTCAAAACCGAAGGGTTTCTCAATGGCGGGTCGAATACCAACATCGTTTATAATGGCACTTTCTTCAATAATTTTAGCGGTTTTCCCCACTTTGGCTATAATAGCCGTCTGGAATTAAGCGACCTGAATGATCGCCGCGAACATGATCTGCCCGTTAAGCAAAGAATGCCCTCGATAGATGATTCCCTGGCGCGCAATAACACCTATATTCTCAATGACGCCGATTGGGTGAATTTTGAAACGATCGTCAGCACGGTGCCGGAGCAAATTGCGATTTCTCCCGGGTATCTGCAGCGGGAGTGGGAAGAGAACGGGCGGCGTTATTTCCATTACAAGATGGATTCGCCCATCCTCAATTTTTACTCCTATCTCTCCGCCGATTACGAAGTGAAACGGGCGAAATGGAATGATGTCGATATTGAGATCTATTACCACAGTTCACATCAATATAATCTCGATAAAATGATTCAGTCTGTCCAGAAATCGCTCGACTATTTCACGGAGAATTTCAGTCCCTATCAACACAAGCAGATGCGCATTCTGGAGTTTCCCCGCTATGCCTCTTTTGCCCAGTCGTTCCCGAATACGGTGCCGTATTCAGAGTCGATCGGCTTTATCGCCAACCTGGAAGATGAGGATGATATCGACTACGTCTTTTACGTCACCGCGCACGAAGTGGCCCATCAATGGTGGGCGCATCAGGTGATTGGCGCGAATGTGCAGGGGGCAACGATCACTTCCGAAACCATGTCGCAATACTCTGCCCTGATGGTGATGGAAAAAGAATATGGCCGGGAACAGATGCAGAAATTCCTGAAGTATGAAATGGATCGTTATCTGCGCGGCCGCAGCAATGAACGGATTAAAGAGCTGCCGATCATTTACAATGAGAATCAGCAGTATATCCATTACCGCAAAGGCAGCGTGATTATGTATGCCCTGAAGGATTACATCGGGGAAGAAAAACTCAACCAGGCCCTGGCAAAATACATTGATGCGGTCGCCTTTCAGGAAGCGCCCTTTACCACCTCGCTGGAGTTCCTCAGCTACATCCGGGAAGCAGTGCCGGATTCTCTCGATTACATCATTGAGGACTGGTTCGAAACGATTACCCTTTATGACAATCGCGCCGGCGATATCAGCTACACCAAAACTGCCGACGACCGTTATGAAGTAACGCTGAATATCCAAAGCAAAAAATTACGGGCGGACAGCCTGGGGGCGGAAACCCCGGTAGCGATGAGCGACTGGATTGATATCGGCGTGTTGGGTGAAGATGACAAGGAATTATATTTGCAGAAACACAAGGTTGATCGGGAAGAGATGACTTTTACGGTGATCGTTGATGAGCTACCGCTGAAAGGCGGCATCGATCCTTATGCCAAGCTGATCGATCGTAATCATAAAGATAATACCAAAGCGGTGAAAGCGGTCGAATAAAGCAAATGAACCGGTGAGGAAAATGATACGCCTGCTCAAGTACTCATCTGCTCTCCGGCTTCTTCCCTGATAAACAAAAGGTTGAGGTAGCTGAGGAGCGATTCGTACGGGGCTTTCTGCGCTTCATTCTTTTCCGGATGATAAACGATGTTGTAGCAGTTCAGAGAACCTTCCGATTGCAGGCGCAGGCGGTAGGGGGCCTCGGTCATCAAGGTGATATAGGCGGATAATTCATCGAGCTTGTCGTTCAGATCCAGCACAAAATGATAATCTGCCTTCCGCAGACGGTCGATGATATCTTGCTTCGGCAATTTCATGCGATTCAGGTCGTCCGAACCGAGTTTATCGACATCAAACATTTCCACTCGCCAGGTAGGGTAGGCATCGCGAAGGGCATGAATGAAGCGGTTGGCCAGATCCAGCAGAGATAAATTGCGGGGGAGAATTACCAGTACCCGCTGAATAACATTCGAGCGTATCGGAAAACTCATCGGGTTCTGCAGTTTGCGGGTGATACGTTCTGTTTTTTTCTTGATCATGTATGCTGTAACTTTTCCGGTAATCCCGCTCATGACGATGTCTTTCCTTTGTTTGGCTTCCGTGTTGGATACGATTTGATCCCTTCCCATAACCCCTTTAACCTCGCCAGAATATTTTTTTCCTGCCCCATCTCGGTAGGCTCATAAAACATACGATCTTTTAAACTCTCCGGCAAATAATTCATTTTTATGAAATGGTTTTCATAATCATGGGCGTAATGATAATCTTTGCCGTAGTTCAATTTGCGCATGAGTCCGGTCGGTGCGTTCCGCAAAGCGAGCGGCACTTGCACCTCCGGCTGCTCCCGCACTGTTTGAATCGCCCGTTTAATCGCCATATAGGATGCATTGCTTTTCGGTGCCGAAGCCAGGTAGGTTGCTGCCTGACTAAGAATGATCTGGCACTCCGGCATTCCGATATAGGTAACCGCGGTAAAACAGCTGGTGGCAATCGTTAATGCGTTTGGATCGGCATTGCCGATATCTTCCGACGCAAGAATTAGCATCCGCCGGGCGATAAACTTCGGATCTTCTCCGGCTTCCAGCATGCGGGCCATCCAATAAACCGCTGCATCCGGGTCGCTGCCGCGCAGGCTTTTGATGAAGGCCGAGATGATATCATAATGAAACTCGCCGGACTTATCATAATAGAGTACCTTGCGCTGTGCTGCCTTTTCAAATATTTCCTTGTCCAGAGTAATGGGAGGGGGCGTTTGCGCCAATAAATCGACTGCTTTTTCAATCGTGTTTAATGCTCTCCGGGCATCCCCGCTGGATAAAATGTAGAGCGATTCCCAATCATTTATCTTGACCTGTTTCTCAATTAGTTCTTTGTCCTTTTTTAGCGCCTTTAAAACCACTTCTTTCAGGTTCTCATCAGTCAGCGGTTGCATCTGGTAAACCTGGCAGCGGGATAGCAGGGGAGAGATCACTTCGAAGGAGGGGTTTTCCGTGGTTGCGCCGATCAGGGTAATAGTCCCATCTTCCACGACGTGCAGCAGGGCATCCTGCTGTGCCTTGTTAAAGCGATGAATTTCGTCGATAAACAGGATGGTGTTCTTGGTATAATACTTTCGGGTCTGCCGGGCCTGCTCAATGATTTTTCGCACATCGGCGACCCCGGAAGTTACCGCGCTGATAGAAGTAAAAGCGGCTTTTACCTCGTGGGAAATGATGCGCGCCAGGGTGGTTTTTCCGACGCCGGGCGGGCCCCAGAGGATAATCGACTTCATCCGGTTTTGTTTCACTGCCTCGTATAATGCAGTGCCGGGACCGACGATTTGTTGATGTCCGACAAAATCTTCCAATCGTTCCGGACGACAACGCTCCGCCAGCGGCACGCCTAAATTTGCCGCCGATTCCTCTGGCATATTTTGCGAAAAAAGGTCCATAGGAAATTAATGTAATACGGAATTCCGTAAAAAGAAACGTAATTATTGTCGGGGCACTTTTGGAGGATAAAGGTTGATTAAAGCTGGTATTATTACGATTTGCGATGGCAAATGCCGTTAAAATAAAAAGCCCCGGCTGATAAAAACCGGGACTGAAAAGAAGGTTCTGTTCCGAAAATTATTCGTTGGAAATCGTGATTCTCTTCAAGAGATAGTAGGTATTGTTTTTCTCCGTTGGCATAATTTCGAAGGCGTTGATGCCGGAACGGACAAACTTGCTGATATCAAAGGAAATCTCTTCCAGGCCATCAAGATCATCAATGGATTTTGGTTCGTAGGAATAGTTGATCACATTGCCATTCAGCTTCAGCTTGATGCCGATTGTGCGGTTAATCGCCAGCGGGTAGCGCTCGTCGGAAGTTGCCCCGAGTAGTTTTACCGTAAACTTCTGGTTATAATTAAGGTCGCGCGGTAAACGGAATGAAAGCTTCAATGCGTCGCTGCCTTGCGGATTGCGATAAGGAAAAGCAAAGCCAAATTTCCAGTAATAATTATCGAGGTCATCGAGAAACACAATTTCCGGGCCTGCTTCGCTGCTGGATGAAAATCCTTGATTATTAACGGTATAGCCGGTCATGACTTCGCAGTTTTCGATGTTGATACTGCCGTTTTCGGCAATCTCCGCCACCAGGCGCATTTCCGGAAAATAGTCGGCCTGAATATCAACCGAACTGTTTGCTTTAACGCTAATCGTCCGCTCCCGCGGTGTTTTATAGCCGGTCAATTCACCGAAGGAAATCTTGTGCTCGCCCAATGGCAGATTCTCTTTGAAAAATCCTTTTCCGCGCAACTGCCCGTTAATGTAGATGTTGCCGTTGGGCGGATCGGTACGGATTGCCACCAGTTCATCGATCTTTTCCATGCGAAAGTTTAATTCCCCGGAAAGGGCATCGCCGCTAAGGGAGAGTCTGTGTGTTTCCGGCACGCTGCGAAAGCCTTTTTTCACCAGCTTCACCTGGTAATTGCCCGGCTTGATGTCGGTAAAAACGTGATCGGCTTCTTTCCCGGTATCTTCGCCATTGAGGTAAATTCTCGCACCGCTGATGTTTGCGGTGATCTCCAAAGTACCGGAAGGGGCCCGGGAAATGCTGGCAGCGCTGCTGCTACTGCGAAATGATGTTGCCCGCTGTGTGAATGCCAGCCGGATGGTGTCCCCGCTGGAGATACTCACCGATTGCTGTTTGGGGATCGTTTCAAAACCATTGCGCTCAAGAATAATATCGTAGCTGCCCTCGGGAAGGTCAAAAAGGCGACTTTCCGCCAAGTGGCCTTTAAATTCATTGTTGATAAATACTTTTGAATCCTGCTGGTCTGCATCAATATGAAGATAGCCGTGATTTTCCGCGGCGACCTTTTCCATGTCAATGCGAATTTTCAGCGGGGTGTTGTCTGCAATGGTAATTTCCTGCGAGGGGGGATTGGCAATATATCCCGGTTTTTTCAGAGATACTCGATAAGTGCCAAAGGGAATGCTTTCCAGGCGTTGGGAATAATCCGCGTATCCTTTTTTGGACTCATCAAGATAAATGCTGGCACCGCGAACATTCGATTCGATAACCAGGCTGCCGGTTTCGATTTTTTCTCCGGAAAGCAGAAAAAAAGACAGGGCCAGCAGCGCGAGAAAAACAGCGGCGACCGAGCCCAGTAGAGCGCTGCGCCAATAACCGGATTCATGAATGTCCAGGGTAATCGGAATATGCTCAATATCCCGCTCACTGATTTCTGTTTGCCATTTTTGGGGGACAGCCATCGCTGTTTCGGACCGGAGCCTGCCAATATATTTTTGTTCCAGGTAGCAGCGAAACTGCAGGCGAAGTTCGCGCTCTTCCATGGTCATATCCTGCCAGCTTGGATAGCCCTGATATAAAAAGCGTTTTTTGAAACTTGTAAAGGCACTCTCGTGGTAATCAAAAAATTCGTGTTGCTCCCGGGCTTCCTCGTCCGTCATCCAGCTAATCTCGTTTAAATGATTCAGGAAGGGATGGACGTCGCTTTCCAGCCCGCGAAAAAAATGTTCGAATTCTTCTGCCTTGATCCGCTGTAGATACGGATCGGTTATTTGTGTATTAGTTTCCGTCATGTCAAATAGCTTCTTCGTTTTCCAATAATCGGTAAAATATATGCTGTCAAATCATTAAAGCATACATTGATGACATTATCAACGGCGAATTTGTTCCGTTAATTCTTTCATCGGATTAATTTTAAGAAGGTTTAGCTCGTGGTGGAAATATTTTTTTGAAATTGTTGTCACCCTGCACATATCCAGTTTTTCCTGTTATGGCTAAAACTCACCCGTGGCGGGAAATCTATCGAAAATATTATCTGAAAAAGTGATTTGGATTAATTCCTGTATTTAAAAAGTTTTATGATTTAAGCGATTTCCAGAATTACGGTTAGCCAGGCATTTACCCGTGTTGCTATGCCCGGGAGAATTTTCTGCATACACCGGAAACGTAAATCCGATAGGAAAAATTTCACCTTTCATCATCAAGTTATTGAAGAAAAGATAAAAAATGAAATTTTTAACAATATTTAATAAAGCGATTGCATTTTTGCCGATTGCCGATTAAATTTTTTATTCTGTAAAAGAAGTGAATTGTTAAGCTAGTTCGGAGCATTACTAACATGAAAATGAAAGCAAGTCAAATCCGTAAAGGAAACGTGCTTAATTACAATAACGACCTGTATCGGGTAACGGAGTCTGTACACGTTACTCCCGGTAAAGGCCAGGCTGTGATGCAAGTTAAAATGAAACGGTTGTCTGATGGTAACAAGGCTGAGAATCGTTTCCGCCCGGATGAGAATGTTGAAAAAGCGACATTGATTAATCGGGAATTTCAGTATCTGTATCAGGATGGTGACAGCTATACCTTTATGGATTTAGAAACTTATGAACAAATTGCCCTGCCGGCAGATATGCTCGATGATGGCGTATATTTCCTGCTGGAAGAAGCGATCGTGCAAATTCTGTTTCACGAGACCACACCTATCGGTATAGAGTTGCCCGCTTCCGTAGAATTGGAAGTTGTGGAAACAGAGCCGGCGATTAAAGGGGCTACCGTTACCAGTTCCTATAAACCGGCAAAGCTATCGACCGGTTATGTTACGCAGATCCCGCCGTTTATTGAAACCGGCACGGTAATCAGGATTGATACACGGGATGGTAAATACCTGGATAGAGTAAAATAATTTATTGCAGTTGCTTGAGTACTTTAGGATATCACCGCATCCTTAAAATGCTGACCGGGAACTCATCAGAATTAATAATGTATATTTAGGAGATGACTTCCAAACAACAACCTCGAAGCTGTTGGAAGTGTGATGCCCGATCAGTATATTTTGGAATCTAAATAACAATTTATAGGAGGCATTAATGAAATTCCGTAGTGTTTTTCGTATATTTGTTGCGCTTATTGTTGTAAGTGCCATTGCATTTGCTCAGGACGAGGGACCGGGTAACGAAGCAAAAAAGCCATTCAATGCTGGTAATCAATTATACAAACAAGGTCAGACAGATGCGGCCCTGGCAAAATATCAAGAAGCTGTTGCCGCCTATCCCGGCTTTGCTGACGCGCATTATTGGATTGGCAACTGCTACCGCAAAAAGAAAGACCTGGTCAACGCAACGAAAGCCTACCAAACTGCTATTGAGAAAGATCAAAAACTCATTAAAGCCTACACCGCCCTGGGATATGTTCAGGAAATGCAGCGTAAATTCAACGACGCAAATAACACTTATCAGGCCGCTATTCAGATTGACCCCGAAGGGAAAGATAGATATACACAGAAAGCGCATTACGGATTGGGTGAGGTCAACCGGAAACAGGAACGTTATAAGCAAGCGATTCCTCATTACCAGGAAGCAATTCAGCTGGACCCAAGCTATGGCAACGCATTAGAAGGTTTAGGGGTTTGCTATATGGAAACCGGCGAATATGAAAGCGCTGTAAGCGCCTTCGAAGCGGCAGCCAGTGTGATGCGCCGGAAAAGCGATCAAGCTGAAGTAAACTATCGTATGGGCAATGCGCTCCGTCAACTGAAGCGGTATGAAGAGGCGATAACCGCTTATAATAACTGCCTGCGATCCGCTCGTAAAAGTGTGATTAAAGGAGGCGCGAATTTTGGTCTGGGCGAAGCTTACAAAAACTTGCGGAACGCCAGCAAGGCATTAGAGCATTATCGCCTGGCTGCCAAGGATCGTTCCTGGAAACAGTCCGCAGAATATGAAATCGATTTGTTACAAAACCCTGATAAATATACCAATTAATCTTTTGTCTGCCTGAAAGGGGCAGACCGGAAAGGAGTTCATCAGCAGTATGATCAATGTAAAAGTAAGAGATAATGAATCCTTTGAGAAAGCGTTGAAACGCTTTACCAAAGCATGCGAAAAATCTGGATTAATGGCAGAAATTAAAAAGCATCAGCACTATGAAAAACCGAGTGAAAGACGGAAGCGTAAAGACAATGCCGCTCGGCGTAAGATGCGCAAAATGATGATGGAAAATCGCTAAAAACTACTTCATTATCGCTTTACTCATATAACTTTTTTAGTCAAATACGCTTTCAGCAGTTCTGCTGCAAGCGTATGACCAGGTAGTATATCTTTGTTAAATTTCAGTCGAAGAGGAATGTTGTAATGACTTTGTGGGACAGGCTAACAGATGACATGAAAGCCGCAATGAAGGCGAAAGATAAAGTTCGCCTGGAAACAGTCCGAGCACTCCGGGGGCAAATTAAAAACGCCCAGATTGAAAAAGGAGAAGAATTGACCGACGAAGAGATGCTGCAGGTTGCTGCAAGTGTTGCGAAGAAACAACGGAATACCATCGCTCAATTCCGCGAACTCGGGCAGGATGACCGCGCCGAGGAAGAATTGGTGGAATTGAAAGTGTTGGAATCCTACTTGCCAAAACAAATGGATGAAGCCGAAGTTGCGGCGATTGTTGCGGAGGTTATTGCCTCTGTCGGTGCAACCTCGATGAAAGATATGGGTAAAGTTATGGGCGCTGCTATGGCTCGGCTGAAAGGCAAGGCTGACGGCAAAGTGGTGCAAACTATTGTGAAAGAAAAATTGGCCGCTCTCTGATATGTCTGCACTGGATATTATCATCGGTCTTGTTTTAGCCGGCACTATCATCGTAGGGTTGCGCAGGGGATTTTTCCACGAGCTGCTCGGGTTGGTAGGCATTGCCGGAGGAACACTGGCTGGTATTTGGGGCGCCGCGACACTTGGCGAATCTTTCGCAAACTGGCTGCCGGATTTTGCCGGGAAGTCAGTCACCGCATACCTCTTATGCTTTATGCTTCTTTTCCTCGCTTTTTATTTTCTGACCCGAAATATCGCAAAACACATGAAAGAATCTCTTGATAAGTCGTCTCTGGGATGGATAAATAATACCCTGGGCGGATTATTGGGCGGTGTAAAAGGCGCCATCGTTTTAAGCCTGATTTTTATGTATGCGGAATTTCTCCCAATTAAAGGTTTTGTCGATTCATCCCGGAAAGACAGTGTACTCTATGAACCGGTGGAACGTGTTTTCCCCCTGTTATACGAGGCACTGGGATCTCCCGATGAATTGCCGGAGCCGATCAGAAAGTTAATCAAAGAAGGAAAAGAACGAGTAATAAACGATGCAACAGACGAATTCGAAGATAACCTACGGGACGCGCTTGACGAGCGCTGATGATACATATACAACTGATTTTTTAAAGCATTTATCCCACGACCTTACTTCTATCCAACAACTGGAATTCTCCAAAATTCTGGCCGCGCTGTTTAAGCGGCTAAGTACGCCATTTGGCCCGGCGAAGCTGGAACAGGCAAATTTTTCCTGGGACCGGACAGATGTGCAGACAATGCTGCAGGAAGTCTCGGAAATGATTGGCCTGATAGAGTCCGGCGAGCATATACCGTTAACCGGCTTTGTGGAAATACGCCATCACCTGGATCGGATTAAGCCGCAGGATGCCTACCTGGATGCAGACGTTCTGCTGGAGATAAAAGGTGATTTACAGTTGATGGGAGAGCTGTCAGGCTTTTTTAACCGTCATAAAGAAGATGTTCCTGACCTCAACCGTTATGGTGCGCGGGTACACTATCACCGCAACATAGTGCGGGAAATTGAAAGCAAGATTGATACCGGCGGCGAAATTTTTGACAATGCCAGCCCCGAACTGCGCCAAATCCGGATCAAAATCCGTTCACTTACCTCGGACCAGACCCGCATGTTGCGCAACCTGCAAAAACGCTACAGCGACTATTCCCAGGACGATATCGTTACCTTGAGAGACGGGCGCCAGGTGCTTGGCATTATTCCCAGCTTTGTCAGCAAAGTCAATGGTATTGTTCATGGGACTTCCAGCACCGGGGCGACAGTTTTTGTCGAACCGATGGAAACGCTCAAGCTGAGCAATGAAGTCCAGAATTTGCGCATTAAAGAGAAAACCGAAATTATCAAAATACTCCGGAAGTTAACCGGAATGATCCGGGAAATACGCGATGACCTGTTCTATGGCATCGATAATATTGGCGTGCTGGATTTGATCTATGCAAAAGGCCGCCTGGCGCGGGATCTGAATGGGGTAGTGCCGAAAATTGCCGATCGCCCATATCTTAAATTAACTGAGAGCCGTCACCCCTTGCTGATCCGTAAACTCGGATACGAAAGTGTGGTACCACTGGACATTGAACTGTCTACAGAACGCAATACTTTATTGATTACCGGACCGAATGCCGGTGGTAAAACCGTGGCAATGAAAACTGTCGGACTGGTATTGATGATGGTCCAGATGGGCTTGCCGATCCCGGCAAAACCGGATAGCGAAATCCCGCTGCTATCAAACATTTTAGTGGATATTGGCGATCGCCAGTCCCTGGAGCAGGATCTTAGTACCTTCTCCGCTCATGTGGTTCGCCTGAGCGAAATTCTCGAAAAGGCTGATGGCGAAAGCCTTGTGC
>JAUIFT010000560.1 GCA_030430345.1 Calditrichia bacterium
CCGGGAAAATTTATACCGGCAATTCCGCGAAACATTGGGGAGTAAGCAATCCTCGGAAAATGTTGTTTGCTATTGTGGTTCCGGGGTAACCGGCTGTTTTAACGTATTAGCGATGAATCATGCCGGCCTGGGAATGGCAAAATTATACGCCGGTTCCTGGAGCGAATGGATTGTTGATGACAGTCGCCCCAAGGGCCTGGATGAATAACCATTCCCCGGAATTTGACCTGTGGCACGGTATTCAAGTCAAAAAATGCTTCTTTAAGAGGGCATAAGCATTGATTCTTTTGGTTCGCAGAGCGATGCAAATCAGTAAATGCTTATGCCAATATCCTCGAATCGGAAGGTAATTGAAAATCTGCCGGCAACGCCGTATGGATGGCAAAAATAATATATGAAGCGCAGACAACGACTTCCTTTTACAATAATTCTTTTGACGCTGCTGTTCCTCTCATGTAAAATTTTGCAGCCGTTTAAAAAGCAACCGGCCGGTCCACCACCGGAGGCCGCCATTATTGCCGAAACTGAAGCGCGGTTAAGTGATGCCGCCATCCAACTGCTGGCAACGGATCCTCATATAACTCCCCGCAAGTATGCCGACCGGAAGAGAATTTTTGAGAATGTGCTGGATGAGTATATGCAATTGACTGGCTTTCAAAAACAGATTACTCTGAAAACCCGGGTCGATGGACGCACAATCTATTTACCGCTAAAAATCGTGGAAGTAACGCCGCGAGTGACGGAAGTGCTTGCCGGCTCGGGCACGACGATCGGCGTGCTGCAGGACGAGAAATTTAGCGGGGAGATTCTCGATATGGCCTGGGGAACGAAGACGAAAAACGCTCCTTTTCAACTGCAATTACTGTTTAGCGATTCTTTAAGAGTTGTTCAATGGCCACATGATTCCCAAAATCCAATCACTTATCCTTTCTCTCCGGATGATCTGAAAGCCGTTTCACCGGTCTTCCCGATGGGGATGATTACCCCGCTCAAAAACAAGACCAATTCTATGAATGAGATTCTCCTCTCCGGTAGCGCATTGGCTAAGCCACAAGTTTTTAACGCCTCAGAAGGTCGGTTTTTACAGGCAGATTCAACGATGGACTCAAGCCGTGTTTATTCGGTGGCAGACCGCTCCTTTTTCTTAAATGAGAAGGATAGCAGCGGCTTTTTTGTCCAACGGGAATTCGCTGACGGGATTCATACTGTTGCGCTAAACAGGGCTGGTTATTTACAGCTCTACGAAAACAATAGCCAGGCGCCAATCTGGCAATCCGACTATCCAATTGGAAGCCGCTTGTTTATGCTGGATGAAAAAACCGTGGCAGTGTGTGCCGATAATCAGCGCTATTTTTCGGCGTTTTATCAGGTGGAAAAGTCTCTGAAATATTTGGGGCGATCTCCCCGTTTTGAGGGGGCCGTGCGCGGAGTGCTCCTTGCCCGCTTTAGTGAAAAGGAAAAAAGTTACCTGGTCGCACTCCTTGATGATAACAAGACCGGCACTCCTGTCAGTCGTTTAAGAGCGGTGGATGAAAAAAGTTTTCGCTGGGATTCAGCATCGAAGCCGGATAGTGCCTACTTCCCCCGGGAAAGAGAATCATTGACACTGGTTCAGGAGGGAAATTGGCAAATTTCTCTGGCTTCTTACTACAGCATTCCACCTGCGGTGCGCTTCAATGTATTTGAAACGCCAACGCGCCTGAACCAGGCCGGCGAGCCGGATAAACTGCTGCTGGCATCCTCGACATCTGCTGACTCACATCAAAGTTGGACGCTGGTATTCCGCAAGGGCCTCCGCTTTTCGGATGATAGTCCGTTAACATCCACCAGTGTTATCCGCAGCTGGTTGATCAACTGGCGTTCGGATAAACGGCATGCCCCCTCAACAGCCTGGCTTTGGGAAGATATCGAAGGCGCCCGTGCCTATAGCACACAGGCCGCAGGTAGCGTGAGTGGCCTTTCGATTGTGGATTCCCAGACGGTTCATATCCGGCTGAACTCACCTCGCCCGGATTTTCTCCGGCACCTGACGCAGCCGGCATTTCGGGTCGTTAAGCGCGGGGATAAAAGCGCTGTCGGCAGCGGCCCTTACCGCATTACCCGAATTCGCAACGGTCTAAATACTTCTCTGGTTGTCTGTGAGCGCAATCCGTTCTATCACCTTGGCCAGCCAATGATTAAATCCGTGCAATTCGTTTATCGTGGCGAACAGTTGCCCGAGGTCAGTTTACGTGGTGGCGAGACCGGCGTTGTTGTTCAACAGCGAATGACCGTCGACTATTTCCGCCAGATAGACAACACCCGTATGATCACTTTTCCGAAAAACAGAACTTACTTTTTAGCGATGAATCCATACAGTACCGCATCTACTGCCAGCCGGCAATTACGGAAAAGCATCGGGACGACTGTTTTGCGGAAAGAAATTCTTTCCGGGGTGATTACCGGTGGAGAAAGCTGGGTGGCCAATCATTTTTTTTCCGCGCCGGATGGGCCGATTGCTGAACCGGCTGTGGCGATTCGGGATTTTCCGCAAGAACCGCTGCGGATTATTTATCGCGCCGGAGATGTGATTGCCAGCCAGATCGCCGCCCGGTTATCAGCCCGCCTGGCTCAAACTGGTCTGGCGGCTAAATTACCCCTTGCCCTGGCGGAAAATGACTTTCAGGCTGCGATGACCGGTGCGAACTACGATATTCTCATTGATGATTGCCAGGCACAATTTTATTCACCTGCTTATGATTTGCTTCAGCTCCTGCAGCGGGGATATGCGGTGCCGGGAATGATCAAAGATTCGCTGCTCGCAGATCTTGCCGGGAGGCCGGATAATAGCTATCAAGCCGAAAGAGCATTGATCGATTCGGCAATCTTGTACCCATTGGTTACGGTAAAAACATTTGCGGTATTGCCGGAGACTGTTCGGGGAATCAAGCTTTATGGTACAGAAACGCTGGATTGCGCCCGGGCATGGTTGCGCTAGCAAGATTCGATAATAATGAATTGATCTTTTCATACGCTGCTTTTTTAGAAAAGGATAATTGAAGGTATGTCATTTTTATCCAAACCGTCTTTTTCGCTGAAAATAGGCATTACGTTTGTCATCCTGTTTGGTTTGATTATGGCAGCGGTTGTTATTACGATCAGCAACGAAGTGGAAAAAAAATATACTCAGCGATATGAAGAAACAGTTACTGCAAGGCTAACAGCCACCCGGGA
>JAUIFT010000561.1 GCA_030430345.1 Calditrichia bacterium
ATATTAAGCGATAGCCGGGAGAATTTTTATGCAGCTCCAGCTGCGTGGGAGGATCGCCAACGGCATGGGTATAATCCTCCGGATCATGGCCGCCATAAAAAGTAAATGTGCCTTTTCCGAGATTCCCATGGATATAGCGCACTTCATCAGAGCCTTCCACTTCTCCCATAACCACCACATGCGGCTTGATCAATTTTCGATTGAACATGGTGGTCTGTCCCATAAATCCTTTTACGACATCGACGTGATTCTGGGTGAGCATTGTCGGTACCGGATCATATTTCGCGGAAAATTCAAACAGATTGAAATAATCCACTTCCGGGTTACGGATGCGGGGGGCAAAACTGGGTGGGATATCAATATCGGAAAACTCGTAGAGGTTCGGATCCGGGTATAATTTAAAATTTTCAAATGCGAGGGTTTTGCTGTAGTCCAACTGCTGCAGGTAGTTGCTTTGCGGGGCATCGCCGTCGAACGGTGAGGCGACAATATCTACGCCTTCTGCGGCAAGAGCGATATCCATGGCATCCGTTGCGGAGCACATCGCAAACATAAACCCACCATTCATAACATAGGTTTTGATGGTGCGGGCCACTGCTTTTTTCAACTCGGAAACATTGGGATAACCGAGCCGGGTAGCCATCTCTTCATTGACGCGCACTTCTTCCCGATACCAGGCGGCATTACGAAAAGCGCTGTAAAATTTGCCGTATTGTCCGGTAAAATCTTCATGGTGCAGGTGTAACCAATCATATTCGCTCAGTTTATCATCGAGAACTTCTTCGTCATACACCTTTTCATAAGGCACTTCTGCATAGGTTAGCGCCATGGTCACGGCATCGTCCCAGGGTTGCTTGGTCAAGGGAGTATAGATGGCGATCTTCGGGGCTTTTTCCAGCAGCACCCGCTCCATGTTTTCCGATTCGATAGTCGCATATATACTGTTCGCTTCCGCTGCTCCGATAATCTCGTATTTGACGCCGCGGAAGCGGCATTCCGCCTCCAGCCCGGGAAATACCGGAATCAAAAACGAGCCACTGCGATAGTTCAGCAGCCATTCGACATTTACACCATGGTTCAAGCTCCAGAATGCCACACCATAGGCCTTCAGGTGATCTGTTTGTACAAAGTCCATCGGAATCAGACAATTCTGGGCAAAGGTGCTGCCGGCCAGCATCAGCCAGCAGAGGAGGATCATTTCTCGTATTTTTTTCATGGGGTAAAATCCGGATTTTTTCTGCGAATTTCTTTCAGCCGATCACGGGCGGGCAGCACAAACTGGCTGTCGGAGAATTCCGCCAGAATGCGATCGTACAGTTCATAGGCCTTCGCGTAATCGTTCAGTTTAAAATCAAAAATGCCCGCCATAATATAAATCGCTTCATCAGCATAAAACTTGAGAGCTTCATCCGCCAGCACCTGGTTGCAATATTCCAGCGCCGTTGGATATTCACCAATCTCCGCTGCCAGATCGGCGGCATCAAACAATATACGTATTTTGAAATGGCCGGGCGGCTGCAAATCGAGAGCATTCTGCAATTTGCTGATTGCCTCCGATTTTTTCTCCTGCATCAACAACCAATCGGCCAGGGCATAAAATTTTAAAGCATCCGGCGCACTGCTTTCGTGCAATAAAATGCCCTGCAGCGCCAGCACGTCGTTGGCGACTTTTCCGGCAATCCCTTCTACTTTCAGAATAGTGCTGAGGTGCGCGCGGGTGTCCTCGTAGTTGCCCTGGTAATAGGCAATTTTTGCCTGCAGGTAGGCGGCCTGCGGTTTTTCTTTCGGGGAAGTCACCCGGTTCAATATCTCATTCGCCTTTTCAAGGTCCCCGCGAATAATGTAGCTTTCGCCGGCTTTTCGATAGGCGGTTTCCCGGATATTCGACTGGGTAT
Source organism: Calditrichia bacterium (assembly GCA_030430345.1). The sequence continues at coordinate 1,896 of JAUIFT010000561.1, forward strand.
TGTATTTCCGGGCAACTTGCAAATAGGTATCTATCGCCTTATCGATATCGAAAAAGAACTGCCGGTAAATATCCCCCTCCAGCAAGCTTAGCTGAGCGACCTGGTTATGGCGGGGATATTCCTGCTGCACTTTCTTAATGATTTCCGCTGCCTGGCGCGCATATTCCTGATCATCATTTTTGCTGGCCAGGGCCATATTACAGCGGGCTGCACCAAGGTAAGCCGGCAGCACATTATTGGCATCGGGGAATCGTTCGATAACGGTATTATAGGCAGATAGAGCCAGATGATAAACAGAATCGGATAATACTGCCGAGCCATATTCCAGCAAATATTTGCCCTGGGTTTCCTTGTTTTCCAATGCTTTATAGATCGTTAGCGCATCTTCGTAACGCCGGTATTTCTGGTAAAATTTTGCGGTAATGATGCGGGCTTCCGCCAGGTCTTTCGACTTTTTGGTTTCTTCCGAAATAATTTTCAGAATCGGTTCCACCTGGGTTTCCTCATCAAGTTTAAAAGAGAGGATCTGGCGAATAACATTGCGATAGTTCTCCGGCTCCCGGCGGACGTAATCAAAGTAATACCTGAGCGCATCTTCATACTTCAGGCGTTGGCGATAAAAATCCCCGAGGCTTTTTAGCAGGTAAACCTTTTCCGGGTGATGCTTGAATGCCATCATATATACTTCCGCGGCGTCATCATCAAGGCGATTGCGGGCCATGACGTTTGCCACCATGGTGAAAACCCCGACATTATCGATATGCTTCTTCAGCACCTCGTCCCAAATTTCCCGGGCGCCTTCTTTATCATTCGCGCGAAAACGCATTTCGCCATAATCGATATCATAGCGGGGATTGCCAGGATTTCTTTCCCGCTGTTTCTGGATCAACTGCTCTGCGGATGGTAACATGGACAGTTGAAAATAGGAGTCCAGCAATGTGCTGTAATACTGCATGTTCCCGGGAAAGCGATTATACAGCGGCACGAGAATACGCAGGGCATTTTCGTGTTGATTGCGGCTTTGATATTTTTGCGCCTGACGCAATTGCCGCTGTGCCGCTGCTTTTTGCTGCGCTTCGGTATTGTTGCGATTGTTCTGCCCATACATGGATGGCGCAATGATCAAGAAGATTAAAATCAAAATTTTCCAGGAATTTTTTAGCACGATTCTATTCTCTTTTTGGTTTGGGAAATCTACTTTATGCCGCCTGAGAATGCCTTTGGCAGTCTCTGGCTTTTTTGTGGAATGCCGTTGGCATTCATTGCGATTAGAAATAGGCGGCGACGGCATCCGCCAGCAGCCATCCGCGGGAGGAT
>JAUIFT010000562.1 GCA_030430345.1 Calditrichia bacterium
ATAATCTGTTTTAGCATATTTGGTCTTTGACACTCCAAAGCTCTGTAATTAAAACGTTTTACTGATATAGTAAGGATGTTTTAAAGTTGGTGGCAGCATCTGGAACCGGATGTTCCATTGCTGCCGGATAAAACCAAAAATTGAGGAGAGAGCGCGCATGTGGAGAATGTTGTTTGTTCTATGGTTTGCCCTTTACGTGCAATTGCCGGTAAACGCAGCGGAATATTATGTCGCTGCTGGCAGCAGTAACGGAGAAGGGAGTTTTTTATCCCCATTTAATAATTTTCAATCGGCATTAGAAAAAGCCCTGCCAGGTGATATCATTTATATAATGGCGGGAATTTACAATGAAAGTCTGCAAATAACCCGCGGTGGCACTGCTGGGAACCGCTTGTTAATCACCGCATTCGCTGCAGATCAACGGCCAATAATCTCTGCCCTGGAAACCGAACTGATTATCGATGACAGCTTCGTTACTGTCGAGGGATTGATTCTCGATGGCGGTTTCGATGGCGGCGATGTGGTGAAAATTGAATCTGGCGGGGATAATGCAATCATTCGCAATTGTGAAATAAAAAATAGTATTCGCGATGGAATTGATATTGATGAAGCGAATAATGTGCTCATCGAGAATTGCCAGATCCACCACATGCTTGCCGGTACTTTTTCCAACCAAGAGGATGCCCACGGTATTGTCGCTACCCGTCAGGAAAACCTTACCATACGGGGCTGCGAAATTTATTATGTTAGCGGCGATTGCTTCCAAACTGATCCCAGCCGGGATACGCCCTTATGGGATAATGTCCTTATCGAAAACTGCACCCTGTGGACAGGTCCGCTGCCGGCGGATGCTGCGGATTGGAATGCCGGGGAAATTCCCGGGGAAAACGCGGTGGATACAAAAATCAACGAAGATGCCGTGAATAGCAGCTACCGGGCAAAAATTACCCTGAAAAATGTTGTCGCTTATGGTTTCGTTCCCGGTTATATCAACAACCGGGCGGCTTTCAATATCAAGGAGAAAGTCGATTGCCGGATGACCAATGTAAAAGTATATCATAATGAAATTGCCTTTCGCTTACGTGGGCCAACCAGCCGGGGCGGCGCTCATCTCACCCTGATCAATGTTATCGCTTATGATAATGAAAAAATCTTTCGCACCGAAGACGAACTGGAAGTATTGAAAGTTTATAATGGCACATTCGATAAAGATAGCGGCGATGAATATTTTGAAAATACCGGCGGCGGGTATGATCCCGATGGGTTGGATCTCCGTAACTGCCTTTTTACCGGCTCAATGCCTGATGAAGGGGAACATAACTCCAATATGCTCGCCAACAGCAGCTTTTTCCTGGATCTTGCCGGGAATGATTATCATTTGGCGGAAAATAGTCCGGCCATTGATAACGGCGACGATATTGCCAATGTCAGTGAAGGATATGATGGTAATCCACGCAGTAGTGGCAATTATGATGTCGGGGCATACGAATATGCAGCGATGACGCCATCCGGTATTGTGGTTCATCTGAAAGTAATGCTGGAAGGGCCTTTCAATGGCACCGATATGAATACCACCTTGAATACATTAAATAAACTACCCTTGAGTCAACCATTTAACCGCGCCCCCTGGCACTATGCTGGTGAAGAAAGTGTCGCGGAGATGCCAGCGGATGTCGTTGACTGGTTGTTGCTAACCCTTTTCTATTTTGAGTCCGGAAACTGGAATAGCATTAAGTTGCCGGTTTTCCTGAAGAACGATGGTGTGGTTGTCGGTCTGGATGGCGTATCGCTACCCTCCGCCGCCGGTGCGGCAACAGATTACTACATCAGGGTTAGCCATCGCAATCACCTCGATATCGCCAGTGCAGATCAGGTCGCTTTAAGTAGTAGTAGTCCGCTCTATGATTTTACCACCAGCCAAGGCCAGGCGCAAGGGATGGATCCCATGAAGGAAGTGGCAGCAGGTATATTCGCGTTGATTGCCGGGGATGGTAATAAAGATGGGGGCTGCGATGCCCTGGATAAGAATCTGGTATGGCGCATTCAGAATGGCTTCCCCTGGCACTATAATTACTGGGGAGATTACAACCTTGATGGCGGCGTTGACGCATTGGACTTAAATTTATATTGGCGGGTGAATAACGGAAAAGCGTCCCAGGTTCCTTGATAATTGATCTGTCGCTGGAAATTTGGGTTTCCCGAAAATGCTTGTTAACTTAAGAAGATGGCTTGGAAATAGCCATCTTCTTCGCATTTGGGAAATCGTAATAAAACCGGGGTGCTGACAGATGAAAATAAAATTAAGTAGTGTAATGGTGGACGATCAGGCAAAGGCACTGGCATTTTATACTGAAATTCTCGGATTCGTAAAACGCCAGGATGTCCCTATCGGTAAAGATCGTTGGTTGACGGTGAGCGCCAGGAAAAATGTCGATATAGAGTTGCTTTTAGAGCCGCTGGGTTTTCCACCGGCGATAGAATATCAAAAGGCGCTGTTTAAAGCGGGCATTCCTGCAAATGCATTTTCTGTCGATAGTATCGTGGAAGAATATGACCGCTTGAAAGATGCCGGGGTGGAATTCACAACACCACCGACCCGGGCCGGTTCAGTAATGATCGCTGTTTTCAATGACACTTGCGGAAACCTGATACAAATTTACCAGGAATAGAAGTCATCTTCGACAGCGAAGTTTACCCCGGAGCAAAAAGAAATTCTGGCGGCACCGGGATTTATCGTTAAAGATTCCTGGATAAATGTGATACTTGTGAACCAACTCTTAGCAAAGTAATTCACTTAAACCTCAAGTATTATATCCAATAAAAATTAAAAACGATCCCAAAGGAGGCTGAATGAAGCCGAGAATTAGCATGATCACCCTGGGAGTGAGTGATATGGAAAGAGCGGTTAAATTTTATAAGGAAGGATTAGGCTTTCCGCAGCTGGAATCACCACCAGGAGTTGCTTTTTTCACTTTAAACGGCACCTGGCTGGGGCTTTACGGCCGGGATGCATTAGCGGAGGATGCCCAGGTGGAGGCAAAAGGCGGTGGCTTTGATGGATTTGCCCTGGCCCATAATGTCGCATCAGAAAAGGAAGTTGATGAGGTCTTGGCGGAGGCGGTTGCAGCAGGTGCAACGCTGACGAAGCCGGGGCAAAAAGTTTTCTGGGGAGGCTATTCCGGCTATTTTA
>JAUIFT010000563.1 GCA_030430345.1 Calditrichia bacterium
GCGGATGATCCGTCTGGACATGAGCGAATTCCAAACCCCAATCTCGATCGATCGCATTATTGGCGAAGGCGAAAATAATCCGAAAAGCACTGCGCTGGTCAACCTGATCCGCAAGCAGCCTTTCTCGGTGGTGCTGCTGGACGAATTTGAGAAATCCGATCCGAATGTCTGGGATCTTTTCCTGCAGGTTTTTGATGATGGCCGTTTGACCGACCGGCGCGGAAACACTGCAGATTTCCGCCATTGTATCATTATTATGACCTCGAATCTCGGCGGCGCGATTCCCACCGGCACCAGTATCGGATTTACCGGCGCGCAGAACATTTTCACTGCGACCCATGTGGATAAAGCAATTACCAAAACGTTCCGAAAAGAATTTATTAATCGCATCGACCGCATCATCATATTCCAACCGCTTAGCCGCACGGTAATGCGCGAAATTCTTCGCAATGAACTGCAGGCGGTAATGCAGCGCCGGGGCCTGAGGAATCGCACCTGGGCAGTGGAGTGGCATGATTCCGCCATCGAGTTCCTGCTGGATAAAGGCTTTACCCCGGACCTTGGTGCGCGCCCCTTAAAGCGGGCAATTGAACGTTTTTTACTCTCGCCGCTCTCCATGACGATTGTGAACCATCAGTTTCCGGAAGGCGATCAGTTCCTTTTCGTCCGCAGCAAAGCCAAGCAGATCGAGGTGGAGTTTATCGATCCTGATACGCCGGATGACGGCGGCCTTTCGGAGGCAATCCCGGAAGGAGAAAACCCACGCCTGGAAAGTATTTTGCTCGATCCGGCCGGCACCATTCAGGAGGCTGCGTTCCTGAAGAAAAAATATGAAGAAATAGAAGCGATACTTGCTAGCGAAAAATGGCAAAACAGAAAAGCGAATGCACTCTCTCAAACCGCTCGCCCCGGCTTTTGGGAATCTCCGGAGCGATTTGCGACGCTTGGTCTCGCGGAATACATGGATCGCATTGAATCCGGATTTAACACTGCCAAACGCTTGCTGGAGCGATTGATTGGCAACAATCCCGACGACCGGAAACAATTTTCTGTACCGCTGGTTCAACGGCTTTCCCAACAGTTGTACCTGATCGATTCGGCTATTCTCTGTGTTCAAACGGACCATATCCGTGATGCGTTCATCCTGGTGGAAGCCGGCAGCGACACCCAGGTTAAACAGGAGCAGCATAATGAGTTTGCCCGGCAGATAGCCGGTATGTATCGCAATTGGGTTGAAAAACGGAGGATGCGCTTCAAAATACTTTCGGAAAGCAATGGCAGCGACGAAATTCCTTATCGCCTGATGATGGCGGTTGCCGGCTATGCCAGCCTGGGAATTCTGGAAAATGAGCAGGGTCTTCATGTGCTGGAGATTCCCGCCGGCGGGAAATCCTTTCGCCGCAGCAAGACCCATGTTCGTGTGGTTCCACAGCCTATTGAACCGGCCGGCTATGAGTCCGGCGCCCTGTTGAAACAGGCGACTGAGACATTTGCCCGGGAAAAGCTTGAAGACGGTCGTTTAACTATCATCCGCCGGTATCGGGAAGCTCCCTCTCCGCTGGTGCGGGACAGCCGAAAGTGGCGAACCGGCCGCCTCGATCGCGTGCTCGGTGGCGATTTCGATCTCTTTTCCTAGAAAGAGCGGGGTAAGCAAATTACATTAATTGTGATGCAGCGCGTTGATTTTTAACCTTTGAACGGTTACGATACGCCGATATGATAGGACGGCAAGAATATAGAGCATTGAAATATAATCACTATTTAGTAACATCTTATTTATTTACGAAAGGGAACATTATGAAAACTTTTAAATTTAGCAATCGGGTAATGTTACTGCTGATCGCAATAACAATGATATTGCAGGCACAATCCGGCATCCGGGTAGTACAAAAGCATACCTCGGCTGTCGATCCGAAGGAAAATGGCACACAAACGATATCCATCGCCCCAAATGCACTGGCGATCGAGTCAAAATCAGCGGCGCATCATTATTTGATGATCTTCCGGGCAATGGACAAGGTGATTGAAAATGCCGACTTAAAAAACGGCACATATATGCAAATCACCGATGAGCAGATTCAGCAGTTTGGCCAAATCAAGCAGCAGGCAATGCCGCAGCTGGGGGCGTATCAGGACCTCATTAAGCAGAAAATGGCAGAAGCAAAGCAGAATATGTCCGAAGAAGACCGGAAGAAGTTTGAGCAATATACGAAGCAACATGGCAGTCCTATTCCCGGCATGTCCGGCGCCGAAGCAACTGAGGACGAAACGAAATTCGAAGTATCCGGCACTGGTATCACTGTCGGTCAATGGTCCAACACTACCCATTATGTCGGTTATGAAGGAAGCAGCAAAATCGAAGAAGTTTGGACAATCTCCCCAAAATCGCTGAACATTACCCAGGGCGACCTCGGCATATTCGAAAAACTCGGTGATTTTCTCTCACCGCTCAGCGGCGACATGGCAGAAAAGATTGCCGGCAGCTTCCGGGTTGGCAGTGATGAATTTGAAAAAAGAAACGGCTTTGCCGGCATCCCGGTGAAACGTCAGGAAATAAATTCCAATGGCCAGGTATCTTCCACGGATATGACCGAAGAAGTTTCCCGGCAGAATTTTTCCGCGGCAACTTTCCAGATACCGAATAAGGAAAAGTTGAAAAAACAGGATATTATGGGCGGCGCGCAGGGACAGATGAAAAATTTCCGCTAAGCACCAGCTTGTAGTCTCTAAACATTTTTAAGTGGCAGTAGCAGCCGCAGTTGGCAGAAAAAAAGTGCCACTGCTAACTGCGGCTGCCACTTTTTTATTAATTCTCTAAATAAAGCGCATATGAATGCTGTAAATCCTCTCGACTATTTAAACCAGCAAATACTTCTCTGGGAGATAAACTCAGCGCATGCGGCGTTACGCCGCCAGCAGCAACAGGCTTTTCATTCTCCCCATCTGTATGAGTTTCTTGCCTGGCAATATCAGGCATTGGCCCCATCGGGAGTTCTGCGCGTTGATGGAAAGCCGTTCCCAGCGGCCTTAATTACACTACCGGATTCACTCTGCCTATCCCCGGATAATCTGCTGGGACAATTGCAGCAATTCCCACAACAACCGCTACCGGAAACATTTCGCGAAAGCAGCAGATATTACCTCAACGCGTTGAAATCCCAATTGCCCGGTATGTGGGATGGTGAAACC
>JAUIFT010000564.1 GCA_030430345.1 Calditrichia bacterium
AACGGCAATCCTGCGCATAGTAGTTCCAGCTACCGCCGCGCAACACACGGTGAGAACCTGCTGCAGGACCCGGTGGATCTATCGCGGGACTCTTGCTGTAGTATTTCTCATCATACCAATCACTACACCATTCCCACACATTCCCGTGCATATCGTATAAATTCCAATCATTTCCCGAATAACTGCCCACCGCTGAAGTTCTCGCCAAATATTTACCCTTTGGATAATCTTTATAAGGATAATTACCATGATAATTCGCCTGATCCGTCGTCAAGTTCTCTCCGGTATGAAATGGGGTGGTTGTTCCTGCGCGGCAGGCGTGTTCCCACTCCGCCTCTGTCGGCAGCCGGCAACCCAGCCAGCGGCTGAATATTACCGCTTCATACCAGTTCACATAAATTACTGGCTGATCGTCTCCTTCTGAATATTTATCGCGCTGCTGCCGGTGATAGACATCGAATTCCTCATACAGCCAATTCGTTACCGCGTAACGGCTCATCTGAAAAGCCGACAGCTTTACATCATGGATCGGTTTTTCATTATTATATTCCTTTCCGCCCATATAAAACTGACCGGCAGGGATTTTTACCATATCTTTTTCAATGTATTCTTTATAGCGCGCTGCCGCATCTTTATCCAGCTTTTCATAAACGATCCCCCGTGCGCCCGGAATATCCCGTACTTCCTTGCTTTCCAAAATCTCTACCCCCCAATACAGCACCTCACCGTTCGTCTCCCAGCGGAACAGCTCCCGCAGTGTTTCCACCAGCTTATCCACTTCCGCTATCTTCGCCGGCAAGCCTTTCACCAATTTAACCCGCGCTTTCACGTCTGATTGGTAGAATAAACGCTTGATCAAATCCGCTTCCACCACCTGGTCCATATCAGGATAACAGCGCAGTGCTAAAGTCTGCTCTTTTTTCCACAGTTTTTTCATAAAAGCGGTGCCATCTTCCGTAGTGGCAATTTGTGCCGCATACAACCGGACTGGCTCTTCCCACAGTGCTTCCCCGGCGCGGCTAAACACCGCCGCGGCTGTTTCCGTTCTCATTTTCCGCGACACGTAGTATTCGTAAAAGGTGCGGTGCACAAACAGGTGCTTGTCATCGCTCTTTTGCAGCAGGCCGCTGTTTTCCCGTATCTCCTGCAGCACTGTTTCCTCATTAGCGCTTTTGTTCATTTCGTTCAAGGTTTTTCCCACTTCCTCAATCAGGGGATCGTAAGCAAATTCATCGATTCCCTTGCAGAAAAAATGGTAGGCCAAATCTTCCAGCACCCGCTCTTTAAAATGCCGGGTAAACTGGTTTAACTTATTAATTCGTTTTTCGTCATAGAGCGTCAGCAATGTGGTGGCGCATTTCTCGTAAAGTTCCAGGCGCCGTTCCGGCAGGTTGCGCTGTTTCTCAAAAATGAAGCAGATGATAGAGAGTAGAAAGGGATTTTCCGCCAGTTCATGCAGCCGCCGGTTGCCGGCGATTCTGTTAAAGAGATCAGCTTTGTCATCGAACCATTTGCCGACGAAATTCTCAATTTCAGACAATGGCAGTTTATCCACCTCGAAGAGCGGGTAAGGCGAGGCGCTGCTTTGAAAACCTGCTTTCCGTGAGGTAATGATCACCCGGCAGTTGGGACGCGCCGCAACAAAAGCACGAATGCGCTCCGTTACCGGGTTATATTCGCTGCGGCTCACTTCATCCAAACCGTCTAACAAAACCAGCGCCTTGTCCGCAGCAATCGCACTTTCGGCACTCTGCCGCATCGCTTTGCCGGGTATGTGATTCGCCACTGCTGTCAGTAGATAGGATTCCAGCGGTTCGCCGCTTTTCGAGAACTCCGATAATTTCACGAAAATTGGGAAATGCTTCTTGCCTTTTTTGCTCACCTTCAGGGCCAGGTAATGCAGCATGGTGGTCTTTCCCATCCCCGGCTCACCTAACACCACCGCTCTTTTTTCTGGTAAAGTGAGCAGGTCTTCTGCTGTCAGTGAGTGGTTTAACCAATTTTCAACTTCGTGCGTTTTATGGCGGAGCAAATGCCCTTCCCGGTCGGCATGCACCGTTAAGGGGATGTAAATCCCTTCCATATCGAAATTGCGCTTGAAGCCGATCATTGAAAGGGTCGCATATTTTTCCACTATCGCTTTCAGGTAGAGCTTTTGCGGATTCTCCCCTGCTTTCGGAACGGCCTTATTTAATTCCGGCTGATTATCCGCCAACCAGTTGGCTAAGTCGCGGAAAACCTTATGTTTTAAATCTTCCGCTGCTTTAAAAGTGGCACGAACATGATTTTCGGAAATAGCCGCTTTGAAATCTGCTAATTTTTTCCTGCCCTCCCCATCATCTATGAAACCGGGAATCCAGGGAAACTTTTCATTGACAAAATAGCAGAGGCAGGGCTTTCCTTCTTTCCGGGCATGCTGGTATTCTTCTTCGGTGATGGAAATCGTTTTCCCTTTCGGAATATGCCCGTAGCGCCAGGCATAAATGCCGATAAACAAGTCGCATTTATCGATCAAATCCAGGCAGGCTTTTGTCGGTTCCTTGTCGATTGCCCCCATAAATTCCATACCTTCGTATTTCTGGCCTTGCTCGTTAATGGCAAGCGCCGCTGACTTGCGGTAGTCAATTAGATCGTCATAAGTAGAACTGACAAAAATTCGAAATATCGGTTGGGTCATTTCTGCGGTTCCTTGCTTCTGAACTAAAATTTTCGCAAACTGACGTCTTAAATTCAGCCAATGTATTTGCAGTTATTTCCGTATGTTATGATACATACCAAAAAAGCGGCTGAAATTCAATGGTTTTGTTGGGGGAGGCTTACTGAGGCCGGCGAGGCTGCTGTTGATCCGGCAGATATCCAGACTGATTGTTTCCCGGGCGATGATTCCCTACGTAGCTGTATTTCCGCTCAGAAACATTAAGCCGATTCGTGTTCCTCAAGCCGAAAGACGCTTCACCACAATGGTGTTTATGGTGGGTTAGTAGAAAGATTTCTAAAACACTAACTAAAATCGGTTTGAAACGGGCATCCGTTCATACCTCTCGACACACTTATATCAGTCATCTGGTTATGGCCGGTGTACCTTTAACAACTGTTCAGCATTTTGTAGGACATTCAAGTTTCTCCACAACCTTAAAGTATGCGCATTTAGCACCGCAGCATAAGAAGGAGATGGCTAATAAAAGACC
>JAUIFT010000565.1 GCA_030430345.1 Calditrichia bacterium
GATAATTGTCACCTGGCCCATACAAATTAGTCGGCATCGCCGAATGGAATTGAACGCCGTATTGTGTCCGATAGTGTTGGCAAAGCTTCAGGCCGCTGATCTTTGCCAGGCTCTCCCGGAAATTTGTGGTAATAATTGCGAATACCAAGTAAAACCCATGCAATGCTCCCCAGAAAACGAAGGTCCAATTGGCCCCGTGCCAAAGGCCGCTGATCAGGAATACCATGAACAAATTGAAATACCAGCGGTATTTATCTACCCGGTTGCCTCCCAGGGGAATATACAAATAATCTTTAAACCAGGTGGAAAGGGAAATGTGCCAGCGCTTCCAGAATTCGCTGATTGAGCGGGAGAAGTAAGGCTGCCGGAAATTGGTCATTAAATCGTAGCCCATTACGCGTGCCGCGCCAATGGCGATATCGGAATAGCCGGAGAAATCACAATAAATTTGCACTGCGAAAAAGTAGGTGGCGATAATCAGTACCAGGCCCTGGTATTCGGCCGGATGATTATAGGCTTCGTTTACGTAGATGGCGACACGATCGGCAATGACCAGCTTCTTAAAAAATCCCCAGAGCATCAGGCGTAACCCGGAGATGATGCGGTCATAGTCGAAGGAAACCGGCTTGTCGAACTGCGGCAACAGCCGCACGGAGCGTTCTATCGGGCCGGCCACCAGTTGCGGAAAAAAGGCGACATACAGCGCGAACTTTCCCAAATGATGTTCCGGCGTTTTTTCGCCGCGGTAAACATCAATGGAATAACTAAGGCTCTGGAAAGTATAAAAGGAAATGCCCACCGGCAGCAGCCAGTCGAAGAGCGGCATCTCGTAAAATATATTAAATTGCTGAAGCGCGCTTCGCAGGGATTCGCTAAAGAAATTGGCGTATTTAAATGAGAAGAGAATGCCCAGGTTTGCCAGCAAACTGAGATAAAGATATTTCTTCCTTTTTGCCTGCTCGGAAATTTTGCCCATTTGTATGCCGGCAAAATAATCGATCAGCGTGGAGACGATGATTAAAACCAGATATTCCGCTTTCCAGCACATATAAAAATAGTAGCTGGCACCGAGCAAAAATGCCCAGCGGAAGCGGTGGGGGAGCAAGAAAAATGTGAATACGACTATCGGGAAAAAAAGCGTAAATTCGAATGAATTAAACAGCATGAGATTCTCTGGATTAATAACGTCTTAACTGCTGAATGTAAATTTTTGTAATTGCCATGACCGTGCCAGCGGTCAAGCTGGCTAATAAAGATTAGGGCATCCTTCAGGCGCGATAATGATTTCGCCCACAAAGACGCCCTTGCAAAAAATATGATCATCAGCACTAAAGTAAAGTGCCGGAGAACTTTCCTCAGGCACGGCTGCCGTTAGTCTTGGCATTGTATAAGTTGATGAACAATTGGTCATAGTGATTCACGGTCTTTTCAATCGTGAACTGTTTTCTAATGATATCAAGACCAGTTTTCGAGAAATTCTCCCGAAGAGATGTGTCTTTATAAAGATGATGGAGCTTTTTCGCCAACTCATCGGCATCGCCGACCGGAAAAAGCATACCGTTGTGATTTTCCTTGACGAGCTCCGGATTACCGCCGGTATCCGTCGCGACAACCGGAATTCCGCAGGACATCGCTTCCAGGATGACATTGGAGCATCCTTCGCTAATCGAGCTAAGGACGAATACATCAAACATGTTAAGCATTTGTTCCGGGTGAGATGTCGGGGGAATAAAAATAACTTTATCTTCAATGCCGAGTTCAGCAACAAGCGCCTCGTATTTACGCTTGTAGGATTCACCGGTTGCCCCTCCGCCTCCAACAAGTGCGAGTTTAACATCTTTCAGATCTCTGGCAAAAGTGGCAAATCCTTTGATCAGGGTAAAATGATCTTTGACAGGATGGAAGCGGCCCACTGTGCCGATAAGAAAGACATCATTAAGCTGATGAGCTTTGCGGAAGCTGTGCCGGAATTTTTCCGAGGGATAAAACTTGGTATGATCGGTACCGTTATAGACAATAGCGATATTGTTTTTGCCATAGTTGAAAATGTTGCGGAGTTTGGCTTCGAGATCGCCAACAACCACTGTTACGGCATCAAACTTTCCCCACACTAATCGTTGCAGTTTATCCTTTAAAGAAGACCGTTCGAACGTGCCATGTTCACCATGAATCTTCACTGGTGTGCCGGCCCATTTTGCCGCAAGGTAGCCTTCCAGCAAGGTATTCCAGGAATGGGTATAGATAACATCATATTTTTCGCGCTTGAGCACTTCCGCCAATTGCGGCACCAGCTTCAGGCTGTTGCCCTGGATACTTTCCAGGCGAATAATATTGAAATTTTCCAAATCAAGTAATTCCGGATAACGGACGTCTTTCATGACGATAATGTCGACATCGAACTTTTCTTTATCCATCCGGTTGACAATTTTCAGGACACCCTGTTCTTTGCCGGCGGGGCCCACAATGTGGAGCAAGTGAGCAATTTTAATCTTCTTCATGCGTCTAGGGAATATTCTTAATGATTTGTGGTCCAACAATTTTAGTAACGCTTAAGGGTAATTTCGCCCAGGTTTTAATGGCCAGAGAAAACTTAGCGTTATCGGGATTTAATTCGGGCAGGGCTTCACCGTCTGGCAATATGTAATACCAGAACAAGGGATGCTCGCGGGATTTCCACTGCTTCTTGAAGCGATAGGTGCCACCCTCCGGAGAGCAGCGGCCGAAGTCAAAAACTTTTCCGCCCTTCTCAATCGAGGTGCGAAAAGATTCCCAGTAAAGCAGCATGTTCGGACTAAAACGATTAAATTTGCGGATAGATGAGGCCCAGGGGATTTCCACAACATCGCGATACTTAATCAGGAAAGATGCGGCAGCAGCTTCCCCGGATTTGGTGTAAACCGCGACGATCATCGCCTGATCGGGAAACTGTTTTAATATCTCCCGAAAGAATGATTTAGGCAGGGGAGGGGTGCCCAACTCGCGCATATTGACGGTGAAAACATGGTAGAATGTGTCGAGCAAATCCAGGCCGCCGGACTTTGCGCTCATCTCTTCCTTCATCGGCCGCTTGATCTGGCTGCGCAACTTGGACTTGAAGGATTTCATTAACTCATCCGCATCTTCCGGCATTCGACAGCCAGTATCGCCGACCTCACATGGAGTCATCCTTCGCATATGGCACTGGCCGC
>JAUIFT010000566.1 GCA_030430345.1 Calditrichia bacterium
TGATGAAGCTGCGCAAGAACAAACGCACGGTACTGACAGACGAAGACCTCGAACAGCAATTCGACCGTCCAAACGAAGTGGAAATACAGAAGTGGCAGGATATGCCCCTGCAAAATATGCTGAGTGAAGAATTTCGCTATCACCTGGAACGAGCGGTGGACAGCCTCTCGGAAATCTATCGCTCTGTGTTTGTGTTGCGTGATCTGGAAGGATTGTCAATTAAAGAAACAAGCAAAATTCTGGGAATTACCGAGACAAATGTTAAAGTTCGTCTGAAACGGGCCCGGATGTTTTTGCGGGAAAAATTAGCTGAATATATGTGGGAAATGAGTAAGGAAGTGTAAGCATGTCGCCACATACCCAAAAAATTATCGACGAATTGTGCAATTACCTCGGATATGATTGTGAGAGTCCGATGTGTAAAGAATTGCACGAACATGTATTGGAATGTGAAGAGTGCCAGCAATATATCGACTCTATCAAGATGACCGTGAAGATCTGTAAGAAGACCCTGGCACAGAACCAGACACCGGTGCCGGATGATATCAAAAAAGCATTGTTGTCCAAGATTAAATCTCCCAAATAACACTTTTCTGCAAATTACCCTTTCAAAATGATGTTCGTATAGTGCTGGTAGACCGGGCTTAGAGGAGGCAAATGGCACAGGATTCCCCCATTGAACGAAATTATCCCCAGGATGTACATATTCTCAACATTGACGGGCGGGAAATTATTCTGATTGGTACCGCCCATATTTCCCAGCAATCTGCGGATTTGGTACGGGAAGTGATTGAAAAAGAGCAGCCGGACCGCGTCTGCGTAGAGTTGGACCCCCAACGATATAAATCCCTTTCCGAAAAGAAGAAATGGGAATCACTGGATTTGAAAGCAGTGATTCGCCAGAAGCAACTCAGCACTCTCATTATTAATTTGCTGCTGGCGTCATATCAAAAACGGCTGGGCGAAAAGCTTGGCGTCATGCCGGGAGTCGAGCTGCTGGAAGCGACAAAAGTCGCAAAAGAAAACGATATCCCCATTGAGTTATGTGACCGCGATGTACGCATCACATTACGCCGGGCCTGGAACTCCATGTCCTTTATGAATAAAATGCAGTTGTTAGGTTCCGGTATCTTCGGCGCTATGGAAGAGCAGGAAATCAGTGAAGAAAGGCTGGAAGAAATCCGCCAGAAAGATGTGCTGAATGAGATGATTCAGGAACTCGGCAAGGCGATGCCGGTGCTTAAGGAAGTGCTGATTGATGAACGGGATACTTATCTGGCTCAGAAAATTGCCGCTGCAGAAGGGGAAAAAATTGTCGCCGTCGTTGGCGCAGGGCACCTTCAGGGTATTATTAAAGCGCTGGAAGAAAAACGCAATCGCGATCTGACGGAAATCGAAGTCATCCCGCCCATATCTCCCGTTGTTAAATGGATAGGCTGGGGCATTCCTGCCTTAATTATCGGCTCACTTATCTACATCGGTATCGTCAAAGGCCCGGAAGCTGCCGGTGATAACCTGATGTTCTGGATTCTCGCCAACGGTATTCCCAGCGCTATCGGCGCGCTGATTGCCTTAGGGCATCCCCTGACGATTATTACCGCTTTTGCCGGTGCCCCAATAACCAGTTTGACGCCGGTGATTGGGGCTGGCTACGTCTGTGCATTCGTGCAGGTCTATTTTCAATCGCCGGTAGTGCGGGAATTCCAAACCGTGAGCGACGAGGTCGGCAGCCTGAAGAACTGGTGGAAGAACAAACTGCTGCGGGTGCTGCTGGTTTTTATCCTGACTTCATTGGGCAGCGTCATCGGCACCTATGCCGGATTGTACGAAATCCTGAAGAATCTACCGGTCGCGGATTTCTTTAAATTTGCCGGGCTAGGTGTAATTATCCTTTTCCTGATTCTGATGGCAATGTCCCGCGGGAAAAAATAGACGGTAGTGTTAAAGAAGTATAGCTGATAGCTGTCATCGCGAGGATTACAGCGACGAAGCGATCTCCGTGTTGCATGCACCTATGAGATTGCTTCGGCAAAAAGATGCCTCGGGGCGCAGCCTCCTTTAGGGCAATGACAAGATTGAATAGCATTACAAGTTTAAACTGTCAAATAAACGAATGACGACGTTGTCTTGGTTGTAAATATTTAGTTGATCTCTTTCCTCATTTAACAGGAGTTACTCGGAAGTAATGCCGGATACCCAGAACGATAATTTTTCCCGGCTGGCCCCACTGTTTGTTGTGCTTGGCGCCAGTCTCTGGGGAATCGACGGTATCTTATTGCGGCCATCCCTTTATGGCTTGCCGGTGCCGCTTGTTGTATTTGTGGAAAGCACGCTGATTACTATTATTCTGAGCATATTTCTCTTCAAATACCTTCCGGAAATTAAAACGCTGAGCGCAACCCAGCTTTGGGGATTTACCGGGGTGGCCTTATTCGGGGGTGTCATCGGCACGATGTCTATCACCAAGGCGCTGTTTTTTGTAAATTTTGTGAACCTATCAATTGTCATTCTTATTCAAAAACTTCAGCCGGTGATAGCGATAACATTAGCGGCTATTTTTCTTAAGGAACGACCGCCGCGGGTCTTCTATCTTTGGGCAGCTGTGGCCATTTTGGGAGCCTACCTGATGACCTTCGGCATTAATTCTCCGAATCTCTCGACGGGCGACAAAACAATGGTTGCGGCCTTTTTTGCACTGTTGGCGGCGACCGGATTTGCATCTTCTACTGTGTTAAGCAAGTATTCGCTGACAAATACCAGTTTTCAACTGGGGACTTATCTGCGTTTTTCCTTTACGGCAATATTAATGAGTATCATCGCATTTTCAACCGGGGATATACAGCATTTTGACATCATTACCTCGCAACAGGTAATGATCTTTTTCCTGATTGCATTAACAACCGGGGGACCGGCAATCTTTTTATATTACTATGGCCTGAAAAAAATCACCGCATCTACCGCAACCATCTGCGAACTGGCCTTTCCGCTAACGGCTGTTATTCTGGAGTATGTTTATCACGGGCATATTCTCGGGCCGGTGCAATGGATTGGCGTCGCTATTTTGTTTGCCGGCATTTTAAAAGTCTCCGGATTACAAACCCGCCAGGGCAATTAATTCTCACAAAACGATAATTTTTTAGAAATTGCCCGCAGCATTCGAAACAAAATCGAAAAACTACGTTTAATA
>JAUIFT010000567.1 GCA_030430345.1 Calditrichia bacterium
TAGGGATTCCGGCAGGGCAGCTACGGCGCAGAGAAAAAACAATTTCCGAAGGTGCTAAGTCTGAAAATTATTTTTCACCACTACGCTGCGCCCTGCGGAATCCGGCAGGGAATATCTGTTGCTAATACTAAATCCAATACGTTTCATCGATGAATAGCAGTGGGCACTCGTTGAAATTATTGTTCGATCACTGCCGGAATAAGTCCAAATCGTTTCGGGTCAAAAATAACCGGATCAAAATCGAGAAAAGTTTCTTCACTGAAGTAAAGTTCCGAGCGCTCAACCACGGTTTCCCCCTGTTTCAGGAGATGGAAAATACTATGGATGCGGTTTTTGTCTGCATCGACGCGAATGAGTTCCAGCGAAACCAGTGGCGTCACCCGATAGCGTTGAATTTCGGACTCATCAAGCGCATTCAGGCCTTCCCGGTTTAACAGTTGGCTGATGCGGCGAATATCTTTTTTAACTTCCGGATGATCTTCCAATTGTAATTTGTAGCCGCCCCTGGGGTTTTCCCGGGCGAGTATTGCCAGTTCGATACCGCTTTCCGGATCGGTCAATTTCCCGTCGTAGGCGATAAGCGGATCCTGCTTTAAGCGGGCGATTACATCTTGCGGGGTTTGCCGGGAAAATGCCTGGTAGTCGAAGGAATTATTGGTAAGCAAAATCTCCAGCAGGTGCTGATGTTGATTTTGTTCATCCGCGGGTAAAATGCGCACATCCAAATTTTCTTCGACTTTGTCATTCTTGTAGATATAAACATCCTCCGCCATTTCCGGCTGCCCGGCAGGAACTTCGGTTTCGGTCATCACCTTTATATCGTAAATAAAATTCTCGTCGCTGCCGCGGTTGTAGGTGGAATCCCCCCGAATAATGGTATGGCCAATAATTTCTCCACTATTGGCGTCTTTTACCTGGGCACGAAATTGCCGGTAATTATCATAAATCCAGCGCTGTTCGGTATAAGGGGCAATTTTCTCGCTGAATGACTTCAAATAAACCTGCAGATAATGAATCTTTCCATCGATTGCTGCGCGATCATAGGCATTTTCCAGGTTCGCCAGCAGCTCGCGGGCGGACATTTCCCGGGGAATCATATTGGGAACGATAATCGCCAGCAATATTAGCAATGTTGCGAATGAGCGGATCAGATATGGTTTGCTAAACAAGCGCTGCCAGAAATGCGATTTCCGGTAATACGGCGCATTGAGCAAATCCCGCCGAAGCTGCGCCCGCCGTCTATTCGAAATAGGCCGGGGAGGATCGGTCTGTTTCAGAATTTTCGTTAATTTTTCTTTATTCATCGTGTCTCTCCGGGATAATTTCCCAAATTCTCTGATCGCATCGGGAAGAAAGAGATGCTTTCGTTGATCAACGAACAACGTCTCATTCCGGTAATGCTATTTTTTCCCGCAATTTGGCTACTGCCCGATGCAGCAGCGATTTAACGGTGCCTTCCGATTTTCCGAGGATATTGGCAATCTCCATCAGCTTCTTATTCTCAAAAAATCGCAGGGTAATCACCTCCTGGTAACGCGGCTTTAAAGTGGCGATGCTGCGGTGCAGCTCAACAAAAATGACGTCCTCGGCCAATTTCGCTTCCGTTTCCAGGAGCTCCCGGTCCGCGTCACTGAGCTCGTCAATTAGTAAATCTTCATAAGCTTCGATCCGGCGGGTGCGGTAATGCTTGTATTTCCGGAAATAGCCATTCACTTCATTCGAGGCGATGCGAAACAGCCAGGCGGAAAAGGGCACGCCTTTCCATTGAAACATCCAGAGTTTGTTCAGCGCCTTGAAGAAGGTATCCGAAGTGAGCTCCTGGGCCAGGGCGACATTCGCCGTGCGATGCAAAATATAACTGTAGATGTCATCATGATAGCGGTCGAATAATTTCCCGAACGCATGGGGATTATCCCGGGCCTCGTCGATCAGCTGCCGTTCTCTTTCCAGCGTTTGTTTATCCGTTTGCGTACGCGTTTTTGTTGTCATTGCCACTCTTGTTTTCTCGTTCTATTGCCATAATGCAATAAATCTTTTCCGGTTGCAAAAAAAGATTGGATTTTCCTTATCCGGGGGGATATTATGAGAAAGTTTATGGATGATCCGAACGAAAAGCTATACCGCGCACAATAGATAAAATAGGCTGTAGTATTTTAGGCCGAAGGCTGTAGATCGCCAGCTATTATCCCTTTCGCCTATGGCCTAACATCTATCAAAACAGGAGACTACCTTTGGCAGATGCCCCACAAACAAATACCTTCCGATTGAAATCTCAAGGCAAAGATGTAAAGGATATTCAGCAAAGATTAATCGCCCTCGGCTATTTAAGCGGGGATGCAGACGGTTTGTTCGGCCCGGACACCGAAAGCGCTATTGAGGCATTTCAAAGGCAGCATCGTTTACCGGCAGATGGCATTGTTGGCCCCGCTACGATGACAATTCTGATGTCCACAGATGCAATACCGATGGCATCCCAAACGCAAGATGCGCAAAAAACGGTTAACCTGGAAGATACCATCGAGCGCCTCAGCAAACAGAAAGCGTTTATCGATGAAGCGGACCCGGATGAAGACTTGCTGAAAAGCCAATCTCAAAAACAAGCGCAAGCAACGGAGGAACGGGACAATCCCAATGAAGCGATGGCGCAGCAGCGGATAGAAAGCAATCGCACCAATTTGTACACGGACCTTCTGGAGAATGTCAGCGAAGAACAAAGTGCTTCTGCGCAGCAAGCGAATGTCGGATCAGCGTCAGAAAATGACGAGCCCGGCCTTACTTTTCTCCAGCCGGAAAAATTGCCGGAAAATTTTCTGAAAGATGTTGAGCGGGAAAGAGAATTTTCGTTAGCCGTTCGTGCGCCTGATTGGGCGCCGGGAAAACTCATGGATGTTTACCTGGTGCGCTGGGGATTGAATCTTGCCGGGCCAACCATGCGCTCATTGGACAGCGATGATGAAGGAACAAAAACCAGTGTAACGATCCCATTTGGTTATGCCCAGGGGTTGGATGATATCCGTGGCCACGCCGGCCGCGTAGAGCGTTTTATCAGTTGGGGTACCTCGCAATCTGCGCTGCAGGCGATGCTCTTTGGGCAATCCGAGCATGAAAATGAACAAACATTCGTTGTTGCTGGCTTTGGGAAGCATCTGAGAAGAGATATTAATCCGGAAGATGGTCTG
>JAUIFT010000568.1 GCA_030430345.1 Calditrichia bacterium
TGCCCGCGCCCTGGAGAAAGACCCGCTGATTTCCGAAACGCTGCAGGGATCGGATTATTTTTCCCGATATGGATTTTTATTCCGGGAAATGCCCACCATGCAAAAATTGACCCCATTGTTGCGACGCCTGTTGGGGGAATGAAGGATTCGTTCATCGTTCATCGTTCATCGTTATTTTGGCACAAATGATCAGGTATATCTCTATCTGCCAAAAACGAACAACGATCAACGATTAACGAACAACGATCAACTCGCCAATGGTTTTTCCCCTTTACAATCCAGAGCGCAAAGGCTATCTTTAGCAATCACAAAACAGTCAATATGGAGCGAATATGATTGACGCGGGCAATCCCTATCGCAAAGCGGCCCTGATCGAGTCACTGGAAAAGGTGCAGATGGCCGTTGCAGATTATTTTAGCAACATCCCTCTGGCGCAATTCAACGATTCCCCGGCCTCCGATGCCTGGTCCCCGCGGGAAAACTTTCAACACCTGATCTTATCCGTGCAGCCGTTAGCCCGCGCGATGGCAACCCCAAAATCTGCCCTGGCCCTGATGTTCGGGAAATCTGCCGGCACCTCCCGCCACTACATTCAAGTGCGCGAATATTATCTCGATAAGCTGGTTAAGGGGGCAAAAGCGAGCGGGCGCTATCTCCCGAAACCTTCAGACGATACCAGCAACCGTGAGCAGATGATGCAGCAATGGCATCAAGCCGGCAGCAAGCTGGTAATGGCGACGCAAAAGTGGAAAGAGGCCGATCTGGACCGGATTCTTCTCCCACACCCGGTGCTCGGTAAAATTCCCGCCCGGGAAATGTTGATGTTTACGATCTATCACAATATCCATCATACAGTCAGTGTCGAGAAGCGCCTAAAAGCAGGCAAAGCCTAGACATAGCAGCGAAAAAAATACCTTTTGCATTGTATATGGCAGTATCGTAAGTTCTGGGGCACTACTGCTAAAAAATGAAGTTCAATGAGTCATCGATGATTTATACAGGAGGATTACAATGAAGTTTGTAAAAGCGAATCTCATCGCAGATGATTTTACAGCAGATGTTCTTTTCAACCGGAATGGCTGACAATCAACGAGATTTATCGATGTTTTTTAGATATACAGTATAAAATCTATTCCCTTCTCGTTTTTTGACCTTCCATTCTGAAATATTTATCCATTTTAAAATTATCTATTAATACGGAACAGCCGTATTACATAACGTTGCACGTCTTCGCTATTTTGCCTGTGAGCATGATGAGGGAATTTTTGCGCAGAAAAAGAAAGGTTTAGATATGATAGAACGAATCAAAAAACGCTGGTCGGCGGAAGGTGGCTACGGAGAAGTTTGGAAAATTGCCCTCCCGCTTATTTTAAGCACCGGCTCAATTAGTTTACAATTTTTTATCGACCGGGTATTTTTAACCTGGTATTCACCGGAAGCGATTGCGGCATCGATGCCGGCAGGAATGCTCAACTGGACAGTGATGTGCCTTTTTGTGGGCACTGCCGCTTATACCGCGACATTTGTCGCCCAGTATTTTGGCGCGAAACAACCGGAGAATATCGGCCCGGCGGTCTGGCAGGGCATTCATATTGCCTGGATTACCATTCTCGTCTCTCTGGCATTTTACTTCGCTTCCGATGCACTTTTTGCTTTTATCGACCATTCACCGGAAGTGCAGGCACTGGAAACGCTCTATTTTAAAATTCTGCTGGTAGGCGCTCCTTTTGTTGTCATCGCTAATGCGATATCAGGATTTTTTTCCGGTTTGGGAAAAACCTGGACGGTAATGTGGTGTAATGTGGCCGGTACCGTTGTTAACCTGGTGCTGGACTACCTCTGGATTTTTGGCAACTGGGGATTCCCGGAATGGGGAATGACCGGTGCCGGCTGGGCTACAGTGCTCGGAATGATAACCCCAACCATCCTTTTTGTCGGGATTATGCTCCGCGATCAATATGATGCTGAGTATCATACCCGCCGTGGCTGGCGGTTTAATCGGGAATTATTCGGACGCCTGATCAAATATGGTCTGCCGTCCGGGCTTCAGTACATGCTGGAAGTATGTGCGTTTACGATCTTTATTTTCCTGATCGGGAAAGTTGGTATACTGGATCTTGCCGCCAGTAATATTGCCATCAACATCAATTCCCTGGCATTTATGCCGATGTTCGGGCTTTCCGTTGCCGTTTCGGTGCTGGTTGGTCAACACCTCGGCGAAAATAAACCGGCGCTGGCCGAAAAGGCGACTTGGTCCGCTTATCATATGGCATTTACCTTCTTCGGCGTATTGGGTGTTGGCTACTATGCCTTTCCGGAACTTTTCCTCTGGCCTTTCGAGCTACAGACAGCCGATGAAGGCTTCGCGCAGATTTCCGCAATCGTCATCATCTTATTGAAGTTTGTCGCGCTCTACAGTCTCTTCGATGCCGGGGTAATGATCTTTTCCGGTGCATTGAAAGGCGCAGGAGATACCCGTTTTGTCGCCATTGCCAGCGTTGGTATTTCCTGGGGCGGAATGCTTCTGCCGTCAATTTATTTTCTGTATGCCGGATACAACATTTACTGGTTCTGGGCGGCATTAACTTTCTACGTCTGTGCCCTTTGCGTAGTGTTTTATTTTCGTTTTCGCCAGGGCAAATGGCAGTCAATGCGGGTTATCGATACCACCGCTGCCGAAGTATCCGACCCGGACCCAACTCAGGAAACAAGCCCCACACTCCCTAATGCGGAGCCAGCATCCTGACAGCAAAGTTTGAGCAATCAAAAAGGCCCGCTATCTTTCGATGGCGGGCCTCTTCTTTAACAAATTTTCAAACGAGATATTAGCGGCCGCTTTGATTCCGCAAGAATCTGAAAAAATCACTCTTGGTAGAAAGCAAGACCCAATCTTTTTCCGTAATGGTCGATTCATATGCTTCCATTGATTTCAGGAAGCGATAGAAATCGCGGGTTTCAGCATTACGATCATAGGCGCTTGCGAATATCGCAGTTGCTTCCGCATCGGCTTTACCTTTAATCTCCTGAGCGGTTTTATATGCCTTGGACTGGATTTCCAACAAATCACGCTCTTTATTACCAAGAATACGAGATGCTTCCCCCTGTCCTTCCGAACGGAATCTTTCCGTGATACGTTTACGCTCGGCAATCATTCTTTCAAAAATTCTCTGCTGCACTT
>JAUIFT010000569.1 GCA_030430345.1 Calditrichia bacterium
GCCTGTCCTGAGCCTGTCGAAGGGAAGGGAAGCCGAGGGGCGAGTGGAAGAGTGGATGAGGGGATGAGGGGATGAGGGGGCGACGGGGCGACGGGGCGACGCTGGCTGAGCCTGTCGAAGCCGAGGAGCGAGTGGAAGAGTGGAAGAGTGGATGTTGCAGAATCCGGGAACAACTTTCAAGGTATTATTTTGGTAATTAGCTGTTGGTTGTTGGGCCAAACGAGAACCGGTAAACGATGAACGATGAACGGACAACGATGAACGACGAACGATGAGCGGACAACGGTTAATAATACCGCCGGCGCACATTTTCATAAAAGTCTGCCGGTAGCTCAAAGCGCTGTTCGGTCAGGCACTGCAGGCGTTCTGTCGGATCTTCGATTTGCAGGCAGATTTGCGCGAAGTCCATTTCCAAATCGGAATAATAAACGGTATAGGGTGCAACCGGTACACGATGCGCCGGGCCGTATCTCCCATATTGATCGATAGCCGCACTATCGATTCCAATATCCGCAACAATATATTTGCGCATATTGATTTTGCCGGCCTTCACATAATTATCCGGCAACTGGTCAAAAGGGCCGTCATACCAGTTATTATGATTGACATTCCAGCCGGAAACGCCAATCAGCACCTTGCGGGAGAGTAACGAATCATTATAGAACATGAATTCCGTGCGATTCCCCATCACCACACGGCGGCCGTATTGGGTGGCAGCGAAACTCTCAGGAACAAATCCATCTTCATTCAAGATCCAGAAGAGCCGGTTAATTTTCTTATGGAAAATAAGGTGAAATCGTAAACCGGATTCGTCAAAGTTACTACCGACATACTCTTCATCTGCTGCCAGTCTGGCGTTGTTCGGTATCGCGTAACCCGGATCATGCAGGGTGAATTCGACCGTTTTACCGCGAAAGCGCACTTCAAAACGATCTACGGCCAATTCTTTAACCGTTACGCCGTCTTCCTTGCCATAGGTCCGCCCGCCACCGCGAACAAAATAATTCCGATTTCGGTATTTATCCTCCACTTTGGCGGCATAGCCAAAACCGATTCTGGCGCTATCCCGCTCGGTGGGAAAGAGTGTTAATGTTCCATAAATCATTTTGCCCCTGGCAGGGAACCGAAAGTAGTAATAGTTCTCCGACGGAAAAATTGTCACCTTGTTTTTCAATTTGGAAAATACGTAGGCAAAGACCTCATCTTCGGAATCCAGCTTTAGCCCGGCATAAAGCCCATTGATAAAAGATTCGTTGGTAACAAAGGACCGGTCGACAGGCGTTTCCTGTTGTGACGAGCAATTGGCCATAAACAACAAAAAGACTAAAACTGACAAGAAAAGTCGTGCGGGAGTTCTTTCGTTCATTCGTTTTATTTCCAACAATAGATAAGGGGAGCAAATAGATGAGAAAATATACCGAAGGCAGCATTTGGGGCTGCTACACGTCGGTATTCTTAAAAATCGAATCAGTTATGGATATTCTGATATTCTGATTTATGAGGCCCGGAAGTAATATGGCAAAACACATCTATGCCGACACTGTAGCAGGATTCGTGTAAACCGGTTATATGTAATGCCGTGACATAGGTGCTGTACTTGGAAGGAGGACTGGTGACGTGTGCTCTTTTGGCGGCAACAGCAACACCTGGCTCGGCATTGATGCGCGTTTCTTCACCGCTGTCATCTACAAGTGCAAGTTGCATTGCATTTAAATCGATGTCAGCCTCGGAAAGCGGTGCCTGATCAGGATTCCTGAGCAAATTCGCAGGCTCATTGTCCGGAGATACAGCCGAAGAGCAGCCAGCCGCCAAGCCGGCGAATAAAACAAGTAATGCTATCTTTCGAAGCATGGGATTCCCCCTAATATGTGGTTCGTTTATAAAGGTTTGTCTACCGATGCGCCAAAGGCCCCCAAAGCATCGGTTTTTTTCACTATACCGTAAAAAAATGCAAGATTCAATCAATTTATGCCGGAATTTTTTCAACAGGTTGGTAATGGGAGGCAAGCTTACACGGTGGAGAGGGACTACAGATGGAAATCATGCACCTTTTTAAGCGCCCGGAATAAAAACATCCGGGCGAGCATTGAAGTGGCAATAGCCGGTTTACTTAAAAACAACCTCTGCATTCGGCGCTTCCTGGTAGACGATCACATGACCAGGCACCCATTCACCATTCTTCAAGAACTGGGCGGAGCTTTTCATTTTGCCGTCTGCCATCACTTCTCCGGTAGACTTGACGGCCGTAATGCCGTTCTCATTGCCGGTCACCTCTTCGTAGCTGATAATCTTGCCATCTTCGAAGGTCATGCTGCCATTGGTATAAAATCCGGCCGTTGTGAAATAATAATAACGCACCTTTTCCTGCTCACGATCATAAAAAATGATGCTCTCGCCACCGTAGGCGCCGTCGTTTACCGAGTGCAGAATGCGAATTGCCTGGCCATTGAGCGCTCGCTCCCATCGGGAGACATCATAGGTTGGCTTTTCGGCAGTGCTATCCTGAAATTCACCTTTCCAGGTTTTGCCCACAAACGGCGCAAACGCCTGTAGCTTTTCATTCAATTGGATTTCCGCGGTCTCTTGCCCATTCACTGACCAAATGCCAAATATGGCTACCAAAAACAAAGCTGATAACAATCGCATTTTCACCTCTTTTCTTGTCAAACAATTAAGCTATTTGACTTCTATTAAACCTTTGCCGGTTTTTCTTTTTTTTTCTGCGTTGGATCACCTGCTTTTTCTGTAGAGTCTACAGGTGTCATATCTTTCTTCCGGTAATAATAAACGATTGAAAATCCCCAATAGAAACAGGCGACAACAATCCAGGCATAGGGCAGTCCTTTTTTGCCAGCCAGAAATAAAGACCAGGACATTACCAGCGCCATAAAGCCATTCAAAATAAAAAGGATAACATTGGTACGCAGCGCATGGTCGGCAAGAAACCGCAATGCCAACAGATTAGCGGTAACCATCACAAAATTCGCGACGGCCATCGCGACATCTTTTTGCTGGGCAGAATCGATTCCAGCCAACAGAAAAGGAATGACGCCAATAATCAACGGCAGTTTATCGGATTTTTTGAGCCTTGGGGGCATTCGCTACTCCTGCGATTTTAAGATTGTACTGCTATCGGTCGCGGTTCTGCTTTGCAATTGTTGACGCCGGGCTATCGCTG
>JAUIFT010000570.1 GCA_030430345.1 Calditrichia bacterium
AATCCGGTAGTAATTATCAGGCGCTACTTGGATATCTTGGAAATTAAAAAAAAAAATCCTCCACCCAGCTATTTGATAAAATTTTAAAAATGATTATCCTTAAACAGGAATTATCATTATTGCGAATCAGGAGGATATCATGTCACAGAAACAAAAAACGGAAGCGTTAATTCAGGAAAATTTGCTCCTTAAAGCAAAAATTTTGCTGAAGGATGGCTACAGCGATCATTTTGATGATATTGATCCCTTAACAGAAAACAAATTCCTGAAGAACGTGCTATCGCTTCAGAAAACACCGGAAAAGCCAATATATCAAATTATCAAGATTGATCCGGTTGACTATCCTCCCGCTGAAATGTTAAACGATGCACAGCTGAAGGAAAAATATCATTCACTGCTAAGCGAGTTGCGTAACCACGGCTTTATCTATCAACTGGTAGAATCGTTGCCGAAACGAATTGCCTACCGCTACCTGGCGGAAACATTGCTCTTCGAAGAATTCCCGCTGATTCCCCAGGGCTGGCAATATTATATTGATGGCTGCAGTGGTGATTGCCCGGGATGCTTTCAGGCAAACTATTGCCAGGTCAAGGATGATATTTGGTCTGCTGATGAACTTGAACTGGAACGGCGCAAGCGGCAGGAACAAGTGGAAAACCCACCCCGTGGCGATGTGGAGAATCGCCGCTGATCTATTTTCCCAAACATTGAAATCATAAAAAGGAATATCCGGAAACCCCGTTTATTCCTTTTTCTAATTGTATTAAACTGACCTTGCACAATCCAGGGTGCTTCAATAATTTATGAGAATATCCCCGCCTGTTTAACGGGCGATCCGTATCTCAATATAAAGGAGTTTGATATGTCCCTTCAGTCCGAGATAAAGGCACTTTGCAAAGAAAATTTTCCGGATATCGTGCGTATCCGCCGCGATATTCATCAACATCCGGAAATCGGATTTGAGGTGACCCGAACCGCGAACATTGCCGCCAGCGAGCTGAAGAAGCTCGGCCTGACTGTTAAAACCGGCATCGGAAAAACCGGCGTTGTGGGAGACCTGGATATTCCAGGTGCAACGAAACGTATTGCCCTGCGCGCAGATATGGATGCGCTGCCTATGCAGGAAATGAGCGACCTGCCGTACAAATCATTGTTTGACGGCAAAGCACACATGTGCGGGCACGATTCGCATACAGCGATGTTAATTGGCGCTGCCCGGGTAATTAGCCGCTTAAAAGACCATTTATCTGTAAATGTCCGCTTTATTTTTCAACCGAATGAAGAGAATCTCCCCGGCGGGGCGCCAGCTATGATTGCCGACGGTGCATTAGATGGCGTCGATGAAATTTTTGGCCTGCACGTTTGGCCCCTGACTGATGTCGGTAAATTCAGTATCTGCGAAGGCCCTGCCCTCGGCCAGCCGGATGTTTTCCGAATAACGATTACTGGCAAGGGCGGCCATGCGGCAGTGCCTCAAAGCACGATCGATCCGATTATCATCGGCGCCCAATATGTTAACGCTGCCCAATCAATTATCAGTCGGAACACTAACCCACTGGACTCTGCGGTTGTATCAATAACTGAATTTCATGGGGGCAGTACCCATAATGTTATTCCGCAAACCATTAATATCACCGGTACCGTTCGCACCTTCCGGAAACCGGTACAGAAAATGATTCGTGAGCGCCTGGAAAATCTGTTGAATGGCATTTGCCAAAGCCACGATGCTAGCAGCACGTTTGATTATGAAGAGGGATACCCGGTTACCTTTAATCACCCGGAATCCGTTCAGCGGTCCCGTACTGCTACTGCGGAAATCGCCGGAGCGGATAACGTCGTCTATCCGGAAACCCCGGTACTTGGTGGCGAAGATTTTGCCTTTTACACCGAAAAAATCCCCGGTTGTTTTGTTTTTCTCGGCATCCATAATCCGGCCAAGGATGTCATCTACATGTGTCATGACCCGCGCTTCAAAATTGATGAAGATGCGATGATCGACGGCATGGCACTGCATACAACCCTGGTGCTTAGTTACTGACAGATCGGGAATTTTCGCCCGAGTGGAACCTCATGGCAAAATCAATACTTAAAAGGATTCACCCGGATCATAAATTTGTCTATTTACGATGGAGGATAAATCATGAACAATATAATGCCGAAAAATCAGTCGATAAAAAGTGCGGTTCAGTGGATTTCGGAAAAGTTGAAGGAAAATCCCGAGACGCCCATTGCAGCGCTGATCAATCAGGTTACATTTCGTTTTGATCTTACGCCAAGCGAAAGTCAATTTCTGGTAAATTTTTATAAGGACGACAATAATGACGCTTCCGAAAGCGACAATTAAAGCAGTTATTTTTGATATGGACGGCCTGATCATCGATTCTGAACGAGTCGCTCGTCAGGCCTGGTTTCAGGCAACCCGCGAATGGGGCTATGACCTTCAGGAAAAAGATTATGCTCGCATCGTCGGCATCAAAGTCGAAGATTCCGAGCGGGTCTTGAAAGAGGTCTTTGGAGAAGATTTTCCATTTAAGGATATTCGCGGCAGGCGCGTAGACCTCTCAGCAGAATACTTTCGCAAAAATGGCATTCCGGTGAAGTCCGGGGCAAGAGAACTAATTGCGGCATTGGTGGGCGCAGGCATTCCCCGCGCAGTGGCGACATCCACGCGTGCTGAAGTCGCCCTGGAAAAGCTGCGCAAGATCGAACTACTGCCGCAATTCGATGCAGTTGTTTGCGGCGATCAAGTTCAGAATGGGAAACCGGCCCCGGATATTTTTCTGGCCGCGGCGAAAAAATTAAACATGCCCCCTGCCAACTGCGCGGTTCTGGAAGATTCCATGCCGGGCATTCGAGGCGCCCATGCCGCTGGCATGTATCCGATTATGGTGCCGGATCAGGTAATGCCCACACCGGAAATTCGTGAGATAGCCTACTATATCGCAGAATCTTTGCATGACGTTCAAACCTTACTTTTTCAAAAGAACCTTTAGCAGCGAGCGGATCGAACATTATGAAACGAAAACCCTCCCGCAAAACAGGTAAAGCTACGTCCCGCCCGCCGAAAAAAGCGAGTACGAAAAAAAAAGCACCGCTGCTGTCCCGGCAAATGCTCACCACATTGGGCGTTTTACTTCTCTTGCTCCTCGCGGCTTTACTGTATGTTTTTAA
>JAUIFT010000571.1 GCA_030430345.1 Calditrichia bacterium
AGGTATTTGAAATGCTTGATCTTTTGTAAAGCTTTTAAGTAATTGAAATTGTTGGTTTTGTGTACCTGTTGTGAAAATTGGCACGACACTTGTTTTAATATTGGGTGAACGAAGAATCCAAACCCAATACTAAAGGAGCAAGACATGAAAACTTACGTTCAATCCGCAAAAATCCGAATCTCTTTCACCCTTTTATTTATCGCCAGTTTATTGCTGATGGTTGGTTGCAACAAGGACACCGTCGAACCGGACCTGGATGTTCCCACGCTCAGTGCGGATGCTGATGCCGCAGAATCCCTGGCGAGCACCGTCGGTGAAGATAACGGCGGTTTAACCGATCAGGCCGGCGACCTGATGTCCCTCGCCACCAATGATGGCTTCAATCAACTTGGCAAAACTGATGATAGTGAAGCGATTAACCGCGAATATGATGAAGATGCTGGTCTTTGGACAGTGACACTTTCCCGGGAACGCGGCAATCCGGATGAGGGTCGTTATGCATTAGTCGAACGTATTTATACTGTTCAATTCCTCAATGAAGATGGCCAGCCGCAACAATTCTGGAATACCAATGGCGATACTGCCCGCACTATCAAATTTGAGATTGTTGAAGGTGTTGGCCGCCATATTACCCGCCGCCTCTCTCAACAACTGACCGGCCTTTCCGGTAGCTTTGTTGCTACGAATACTCACACCGACCTGGTAACGATCAATGGCAGCTATTTCCGTTCTGCAGTCGATACTGTTACGACACAAAACACTGTCCGCACCCTGGATCATAGCATCGACCTTACTGTGACAGACCTCGTTGGCCCACGCGGCAGTCGTCGGGACCTCTCTCAAAAAATTAGCGGTACTATCTCCGGCACTTATATTGCTTTTGCGACCTTCACTGCCGGTAACGGGGGATACCGGGAACGGGAAATTAATCGCACCTTTACAATTAATATTGGCAGTGGTGAAGCCCAGATTCAGGTTGGCGGCGAGCATTATCGCAGTGACATTCAGACCGGTGAGCTGAGTGACTAAAAAATCAGGCTGAAAGCTTTAGGCAAATAGAATTTTCCTGAAGCAGTTTTGTAAAGGGAGGTGGCAATGTGCTGCTTCCCTTTTTTTGTTGCCGGTATTAAACGAAATTTCAATTATCGTAAAAGTTCTGTAACACAAACGACACAGCCATCATTATATTGCCGCTAAATTTTAGGAGATAAATTGTTTATGGAAGTAAAGAAAAAAATCGCGCTTGTTGCCCATGATAACCGCAAAAAAGATTTAATCGAATGGGTTCGCTGGAATGCCAAAATTTTACTGAAGCATTCTCTGGTGTGTACCGGAACAACCGGTCGATTAATTGAAGAAGCATTACAGGAATATTCCGAGAAACCCCTTAAGAATCAAATTCGAAAACTTAAGTCCGGCCCATTGGGCGGCGATCAACAATTGGGAGCATTGATCACCGAGGGTGAAATTGATGCATTGATCTTTTTCTGGGATCCGATGCAGCCACAGCCGCACGATGTCGATGTGAAGGCACTGCTACGAATAACTGTGGTATACAATATCCCCATTGCCTGTAATCGTGCAACGGCAGACTTCCTCATATCATCCCCATTAATCAACAGCGAATACAAACCTGCCTTAAAAGACTACTCAGATTATCTAAACCGGAATATTACCTGAACATCACCTAAAAATGACCGGGAACACAGCATTCCCACAAATTATTGGGGATATTCCGTTGATATTGCCGAGATGGGCGAATCTCGGCAAAGTAGCAACTTCATTGAAATTTTGACACTGCATTTTCCACTACAGCACTAAATCGATTTAATTGTAAAGTTTTTGAGAAAAAGCAGCTTCCAGGAAGCTCTTTAGGGGTGAAAGAAAAAATTTACCTCATAGCAAATCGGGGAAAACTTATGACCTGTCGGTTGTCGATTAAAATTGTTCTATGTTTATCATTGATATTAAGCGCCCATTCACTATTCGCTCAAGCCGGAGAGAGTGATCAAGCCGCAAATAGTGCGGTAGTATCCTCCGGATTAGATGAATACCTCGGTGCTGTAAAATTGTTAAAGAATCGTTACCAGGGGGCATCGATCTGCCTGGATAAAGGGCGGGATTTCTTATTCGACCTCACTGCCAATGCAGAACAAAAAGAGATGCTTGGCGATCAGTTGAACGAGCTGCGGGGCAGTAATGATGATTTTGAAAAAGAACTGCTGGCGATACGCCTGGAGCAGTTTAAATCCAGCGTGATTGAATACGGGCTGGACAATGACGAGATTCTTTCTGCGTCTTTGTCGGGAGAATCCGCTCGCCATCTGGACAGATTGTATCATTACGCCAATGCCGCCATTGATATTCAGCGGGATAATCTCAATAAATGTGGGCAATATCTGG
This sequence comes from Calditrichia bacterium, assembly GCA_030430345.1. Next base: position 2,404 of record JAUIFT010000571.1, read on the forward strand.
AGCGCGGTGCTTTGCTGATGCGGGCATTATCTGAGAATGAATACCAGATCACCTCAACCCGGGTCAATCAATTAAACGATCTCATAGTCAACGAATTAAAGCCGTTACAGGATACGATCCCGATGCAGATTAGTGCACTGGAGGATTTCCTTGCTTCGGTATCTCTGTTAAAGGGAAAAGAAGTATATGCGGCGGTTCGAAAATAAGTCTTAATTTTCTTTAGCAGGGGGAGGTGCGACAATCACTTGCGCCCGCTGGGTAATATACCAGTAAACCCCTTTTATAACCTCTGCCATTCCATCAAAATTTAGAGTCTCGATTGTATCGCTGGGGCGGTGATAGTTCTTGTTGCGATAAAATGCCGTATCGGTAATCATGATTGCCGGAAAGCCATATTTCCAGTAGCTTTGGTGATCGGAGAGGCCAACGCCGCGAATAAATGCGGGGGCGTTTATCGAGAAGACATCCACGCTGCAAGCCTGGGTCATAAAATTTTTGCAACGGCGGACCAGATCCCAATTCCCCAAATTTCCGACAATACTGATGTAATTTCCCACAGACGGATAGCAAAGCTTCAATGGTGCCAGGGGGTAACTTTGCGAATTCTCTTCCTGGGTAAAATATCCGATCATCTCCAGACTGATCATTTCCTTCACCGGGATGCCATTATCGGAAAGGCTGCGAGCATGCACGTCGCTGCCCATATGACCAGTTTTGAAAAACGGGGGTTCTTCAAGCGTATAGGCAATCAGGTCGATGCGGTATTTC
>JAUIFT010000572.1 GCA_030430345.1 Calditrichia bacterium
CCGAGGCGGGATTTATCGTAGGCATCCTCCGGAGAGGAAATTCCCTGGATACCACTAATGTCCGCGCCGGCAATGAAGTTTTCCACTTTTGCGCTCATTAAAAATGCCGCCTTAATTGAGGGATCCGCTTTCAATTCCTCAATCAACTGATTCAGTTGCGAAGCGGTGGTTTCATTAAAAATGTTCACCCGGCTGTGCGGGGTATCGAAAACAATTTTCAGAATACCGGTATCAACAAATTCTGCATGGAACGCCTGTTCCATAATTACTCCTTAACGGTTCATACCCGTTCCAAAATAATTGCGCCTCCCTGCCCTCCACCAATTGCCAGGGTTACTAACCCGGTTTCCATGCGCCGGCGCTGCATCGTTTTCAACATTGAGATAATACATCTGGCAGCCGAAGCACCGACAGGATTTCCCAGTGCGATAGCGCCGCCATTCGAGTTCAGCTTGTCTACCGGCAATTCCCCTAACAATCCTGGTTTGCCAAGAATTTTTGCGGAAAAGTCCCGATCGGCAAACAATTTTTGATTGGCCAATACGAGCGAAGCAGCGGTCTCGTCTATTTCCATCCCCTGAATATCCTGCATGGTCATCCCACATTGCTGTAACGCTTTTGCTGCGGCATAAGCCGGTGCTAACCCGGCATGCGCCGGCGGCACACCGGTAAACGCGATCGATTTAATTCGCCCCAGCGCCGGGGCACCGACCAGCGATTGTGCCCGGGCTTCTTCCATTAAAAGCAATGCGGCAGCGCCATCCCCAACCGGGGCAATCGTTTTTGCTGTCGCTGTGCTGTAAATGGAGGAAAAGAGCGGATCTTCTCCGCTAAACTCAGCTATTTGTGCTGCTGGCAAGATATGCTCGTCCCGGTAAATCGCCGCGGTTTCCCGGGGATCCGGCAAATAAACCGGGACAATCTCTTCCCGAAACCAGTTTTTATCGCTGGCCCGTTCGGCACGCTGATGACTTTTCAGCGCATATTCATCTTGTGCATCTCTGCTAATGCCAAATTGGTGGGCCAGTTGGTCTGCAATGCCGCTTAAATCCATCTCGCAGGCATAATCCCAGATCGCGAATTTCAAACTTTCGACAGGCGTCAGATGACTGCGGCGGAATTTACGCACATGACGGAATTTTTCCCGGTATGATCGCAATTGCCGATATCGCTGCAGCCATAACTTAAAAGCTTCCGGAAAAAGCAGCGGGAAATTACTCATTGATTCCGCCCCACCGGCAATGACAGTGCGGGCATTACCACTGGCAATTTGATAAAATCCGGTCGCCACAGATTGCAGTCCGGCGGCGCCATTGCGCTGAACAGTATAGGCGGGAATTTCTGCGGGCACCCGGGATTTTAGGGCAATCGTCCGGGCGATATTCATCGCCTGCACCGGAGGAAAACAACATCCCCAGATAATTTCATCGATCTCATGGCGGGGCAGCTCTATTCGCTCCAGCAGTTCCCGCAGGACAATTTTTCCCAGGTCGTATGCCGTAAACTGGCTTAGTACACCTCCCAATTTTCCAAAAGGTGTTCGTAAACCTTCGACAATAACCACTTCCCTCATTGCCTTTCCTTTCTAGCCTGCCAAACGAAAACCCCGTTTTTCTTTCGCCCGGTAAATCACCGGTAAACGATACAAAAACGGGGTGTTCTTAATAATTGCAGAAAAATAACTTAGGACTTTTTTCCTGAAGTCAACTTACGCACCTTTTCTTTTTGCCGCTTGATATACTCTTTTCTGCGGGCGCGCTTCTTGCGTCTTTTCAGTTGCTTGCTCATCAGCCAGCCTCCGGTTAGCGTTAGGTTATTTATAATTAGTATATTTTTATTTCACATTCATGCTTCTTTTGCAAAAGTTTCAGAAGATAATCATATTATCGGCGTTTGACAAGGAGAGAATTGATCGTATTCGTTGTTCGTTGATCGTATTCGTTGTTCGTTGATCTTTCATCGTTGTTCGATTTCCTGCCGCTGCCAACTTATAATCATTACATCACTTTTTCAAGCGCAGCAATATCTCCAGCAACGATCAACGACAAATGACGCGTCACTTTCTCAACCGGCCAGTCCCACCAGGAGATTGCTTCCAGGCGGGCAACATCTGCTGGCGAAAATCGTTCCTTGATTACTTTTGCCGGATTTCCTCCGGCAATTGCATACGGTGGTATATCGTTGACCACTACCGAACGAGAGGCGATAACCGCGCCATTGCCGATGTTTACGCCAGGCATTATCAGGGCATCGTAGCCAATCCAGACATCGTTGCCAACATTCGTATCGCCCTTGTAAGGTAAATCTTCATCTTCCGGCGTCACTGTTTCCCAGCCATTGCCAAAAATAAAAAATGGAAAAGTAGAAATGCCAGAGAGCTGATGATTCGCCCCATTCATAATAAATTTAACGCCCCGTGCCAGTGCGCAGAATTTCCCAATGGTTAGTTTATCCCCGACAAACGGAAAATGATAGAGCACATTTCTCTCGAAATTCTCTGCATCTTCCGGATCGTCATAATAAGTGTAATCCCCGATGATAATGTTGGGGTTTTTCACCGTATTCTTAATGAAACAAACCTGGGGGAATCCCTCCATGGGATGCTTGTTATCGGGGGATGGGCCGTTCACGCGGTGCCTCCTTGGTTCGTTGATCGTTGATCGTTGATCGTTGTTCGTTGTTCGTTCACTTCCCAAAAAAACTGCTCATTTGCCAAACTGCTCCAAAAACCCAAAGAATCCATGGAGATGATCCATATGATCCGGGGCGGTGTTTCCGGCGAATCCCAGCACGGTAAAATTGCCGTTTCGTACTTCGCTCAGTTGTTGCATACCAACCGGTCCCCAGCTCAGCACTGCTTTCCGCATACTACCGCTGGATTTTACTAAGTATTCCGCAGATTCGGTGGTGCTGGCAAATGTGCCGGGAAAAATGGTTGAATGGGTCATTAAAAATCGCTTTTCCCCGCGAATGGCTGCTTTTGCAAAACGAAGAAATGCAATAAACTTTTCCGTGTTCAATGCGCCGCCCTCGGCGAGCACTTTTCCTTCCGGGACATAATCCGTATGCAAGCCATCTAATAAAATCAGTCCATCTACCAGTTGAAAGGCAACTTCCTGGGAAAGGATTGCCCGCGCTGCCCCATAGCCCGCACTGAAACCACTCAA
>JAUIFT010000573.1 GCA_030430345.1 Calditrichia bacterium
TGGAAACCACCGTTCATGATATGCGATCCTTGCAAAAAATTCTTTATCGGCTTTTCAGCCTTATTATGGCGCCGATTTAACAATGCACATCCTTAACTTATGCTGTGCATTTTTGCGCCGGAAAGACAATGCTATATGTCGAGGTCTTCAGCAATTTTCATATAATCGCTTTCGGTCGTCTCAACATATTCCTGATATTTGTCGTGATTCCAGATTTCGATTTTATTCTCATACCCAACTACCAGGACATCCCCTTCGAGCTGTGCATATTCAATCAAGTTTGCCGGCAAGTTGAGTCTCCCTTGCTTATCAACTTTTTGCTCACTTGCCTGATACATCAATCGTCTGGAAACAATACCGAATTCCTTACCAGTTCCTACTTTTTGCTTAATATCTTCTATTGTATGGTTCCAGGCAGACAATGGGAATACACCGATGCAGCGTTCTGTGCCGCGCACCAATATCAGCGTGTCATCATCTTCCTTGATCAAATTCTTGCGAAATTTAGCCGGGAAGTTGATGCGACCTTTGCTGTCCAGTGTATTTCTGTAACTGCCCCAAAAACCGCTCATATCATCCTTTGCATACTACTTTGATGGAAAAAAGTGGAATTTTCTCCACTTCTTGTCACAAATATCTACGGTTTTCCACAATAAATCAAGCAAAAACTCAAAAATTGGAAAAAATTTTTTTAATAATATTTCCCGAATTCTCCTTTTTTAGCGGTAAACACTTTATTTCCAACAGGTTTTGGAAAGAGAGCAGGTTTCAATTCAGATCGAAGAAAAAGTGGAAAGATGTGGAGGAAAGTGGAGGAAGAAATTAACAGCTAAAAAAATCCCGGCAAATCAACAAAGAAATGCCGGGAAACGTTCGTGAAAAACAGCCAAACGTAATTCTGTTGTTATCATTAGAGAATCAACATGCAATCTCCATAGCTGAAGAAACGGTATTTTTCACTGACTGCCTGCTTGTAAGCATTCATGGTAAATTCATATCCGGCAAATGCGGACGTCAACATCAGCAAAGTAGATTCAGGCAGGTGAAAATTTGTAATCAGCTGATCAACAATCTGAAACTGGTAGGGCGGGAAAATGAACTTATCTGTCCAGCCTTTTCCAAAACGAATAAACCCATTTCTGCCGGCAACGGTTTCCAGCACCCGAACGGAAGTCGTCCCCACAGCAATGACCTTATTTCCGTTCGTTTTAGCATTGTTAATCGTCTTTGCCGCTTCCTCGCTCACATCATAGTATTCGGAGTGCATCTGGTGCCGGGAAATGTCGTCCACCTGCACCGGGCGGAAAGTGCCTAACCCGACATGCAGCGTCACAGGGACAATATGCACTCCTTTTTCTTTGGCGGCATTGAGAATCTCTTCCGTAAAGTGCAAACCGGCGGTTGGTGCCGCAACGGCGCCGCGCTCACTGGCATACACGGTTTGGTAGTATTCCCGGTCGATATCTTCCGGCTGACGTTTGATGTAAGGCGGCAAAGGCGTCTGCCCTACTTCCTCAAGCACATCAAAGAAACTGCCGTTACAATGCACTTCGATAATCCGCCCGCCAGAAACAGTATTGTCTATAATATCACAAGTGAAATCCTTGCTAAATACGATCTTGTTCCCCAGGCGCACCTTTCTTGCCGGCTTCACCATTACTTCCCAAATGCCGTTTTCCAGGTTGCGGAGCAGAAATACTTCCACCTTCGCACCGGTTTTATCTTTAGTGCCAATCAATCTTGCCGGAAAAACCCGGGTATTATTGACTACCAGACAATCGCCGGGAGAAAGGTAATCGAGGACATTATTAAACTCCTGCCCCTTAATATCCTTTTTGCTCCGATCCAGCACCATCATCCGGCAGGATTCGCGTTCCTTCAGGGGATATTGAGCAATTAATTTTTCCGGCAATTCGTATGAGAAATCGGCCAGTTTGAGCTTGACATGATCGTCATCAAAAAAGTTCTTGCTGAGTTCCATTCCTTTTTTGTCCGTAGTTAAAGTGTTCATATGCAAATGGCGTCGCTACTCTGCCGCGTGGTGTCCGCTTGATAAATCCTTCCTGAATCAAAAACGGTTCATATATTTCTTCAATGGTGTCGCTCTCCTCACCGACAGCAACAGCCAATGTATTAAGGCCTACCGGGCCGCCATTGTATTTTTCGATAATCGCACGGATAATTCGCTTATCCATTTCATCCAATCCCATCTCATCAACTTCCAGCATCAAGAGGGCCTGATCGGCAACTTCTTTGGTGATGTGTCCGTCCGCTTTCACCTGGGCAAAATCCCGGGTGCGGCGCAATAACCGGTTTGCCACCCGCGGTGTTCCCCGGGAGCGGCGGGCAATTTCCATCGCCCCTTCATCGTCTATTTCGACCTTCAGTAAACGAGCGGAGCGGTGAATAATATGAAAGAGATCTTCCGCCTGGTAATAATCCAATCGCAAAACCACACCAAAACGCGCCCGCATCGGCGCTGTCAGCAAACCAGCCCGGGTCGTTGCCCCCACCAGGGTAAACCTCGGCAGGGTAATCTGGATAGTGCGGGCATTCGCCCCACGATCGATCATAATATCCAGCTTGTAATCTTCCATCGCGGAATAGAGATATTCTTCTACCACATTATTCAGGCGATGTATTTCGTCGATAAAAAGCACATCCGGTTCCTGGAGATTCGTCAACAATCCCGCGAGGTCTCCGGCTTTATCGAGAACCGGCCCGGAAGTGGTGGTAACATTTACCTCCATTTCAGAAGCAATAATATAAGCAAGTGTCGTTTTTCCCAATCCGGGAGGCCCATAGAGCAGCACATGATCCAGCGCTTCCTGCCGTTGGCGGGCCGCTTCGATAAAAATCCGCAGATTTTCCACAACTTTCCGTTGTCCGACAAAGTCATCGAAGGCAGATGGCCGCAACGCCGCTTCAAACGCCTGATCCTCCAGATTAGCAAACGGATCGATCGCGTCTCTGTCCGGAATATTCTTATCGGTCATCTTAGAGCTCTCTCAATGCTTGCTTTACCATTATTTCTATAGATGCATCACCACCATGGGCTTTAATAATGTCGTTGACAGCGCGCTGGGCATCCGGCTGCTTATAACCCAGTGCAACCAGGGCCATCACTGCCTGCATCGCTTTTTCCCGGGTCTCTCCGCCGGCT
>JAUIFT010000574.1 GCA_030430345.1 Calditrichia bacterium
ACTGGTTGATAACCACTGCAAAGAAAACGCATCGCTTGTTGATTTATGACGGCGCCACCGGAAAGCTGATTAAAAAATTCGGACAACCGGGCATAGCGCCAGGAGAGTTTAAGCGCCCGAATGGCATCGCCGTCTCCGGAGACCTCATGATGGTTGTGGAACGCGATAATCGCCGGGTTCAAATATTTTCATTGCCGGCGCTAAAGAGCCTTGGTATGATTGGGGAAGATCAACTTAAGCGCCCCTATGGTATCACCGTTTTTTCGGAAAACTCGACAGATTATTCCCTGTTTATCACGGACAATTACGAAACGGCAAATGAGCAAATCCCTCCGGAGGATCAGCTCAACCAGCGTGGTAAACAATGGCAATTGCGTATAAAGGGTGACCAGGTGGAAAGCAAGTTTATCCAGGCATTTGGAAATACCAGCGGCCCTGGCATGTTAAAGAAAGTAGAATCTATCTATGCCGACACTTTCTATAAACGACTACTGATTGCAGACGAGTTGGCCAGTGAAAATTGCATTAAAATATATAATCTCGATGGGAAATTTACTGGCAAACTGCTCGGTAAAGGCATTTTTAGAAGTGAGCCGGAAGGAATCGCGCTCTATAAATGTGACAATACCGGTAGTGGATTTTGGATTACCACCGATCAGTCCCACCAAAAAAACACATTTTATATTTTCGATCGCCGGACACTAAAGCTGATCGGCGCTTTTACCGGGAAACAAACGGCGAACACCGACGGCATTGCATTAACCCAACACAGCTTCGGAGAATTTCCGGCCGGTGCTTTTTTTGCCGTTCATAACGATGGTAATGTTTCCGCTATTCCCCTGGATGCCATAGTTAACAACCTTTGGCAACCAATCAACTGCTATTAGCCCCATTTCATCACTGGCTAGTTAATAACTACCGGCCAGTGATTTTCTATCTGCTTACTGATCTTTCGCAATGCCTGTTTAGCTTACGATTATGTCATGGCGAGGAGTACAGCGACGAAGCAATCTGCAACCAGGCGATTGCTTCACCGGGTAAAAAACGCCCGTTCGCAATGACGGTATCACTTCACTCTTATTGCCGCGCAAGATAAGTTCCGATTCAGATATAATCCCCGAAACACCGGCCCGTACATTTTTTTGTTGACATTTAATTTTCAATGCTTATATTAGCACCTGTTACAATGTAACAATACAGCGACATTTTAGGAGAAGCTATGTTTTTAATGACGAAAGTACCAGACTTATCTAAAGCCGAATATGATATTCTCCGGGCGCTTTGGCGCAATGGCAGCCAGAGTATCCGGGAAGTTCATGATACAATTTCCCCGCAAAACGGCTGGGCGTATTCCACGACAAAAACGACCATGGACCGTATGGTTAAAAAGGGATTCTTGAACCGCGAGCAATTCCATGGGGTTTTTATCTACAGCGCGCAAATATCCCGTCCGGCCGGACTGGTTCGCCTGGTACAGTTCTTTGCCGATAAAGTTCTGGAAACAGATTATGGAACAGTCGTTTCTTTATTCGCCCGTAATAATACCCTGCGGGAGGATGAAATTGCTGAACTAAATCGCCTTCTGGAGGAAGATACTGCGGAGGATAAAAACGATGATTGATTTCTGGACATCATTATCCTTTAGCGGGCTGGTTTCATCACTTTACAATCACCTGTTCCTGCAAAGCCTTTATGGGATCATTCTCATGACTGGCATCTTGCTCTTTGCCAGATTTGTACTGCGCGGACGCTTTCCCTACTTCCAATATTGCCTTTGGGCACTGCTTTTCCTGCGCTTTATTTTGCCTCCGGATTTCGGCACGGATTTTAGCGTCCGTACACTCCTGGCTGATTCAGCTTTGATGAATCAGCTCTGGGGAGACGATGTTTCCCAGCAACCAATATCCTTTCATGACCTCCTCCCGCTCGCTGAAGGCTTAGGATTTTCATCGGCAGCAGCGGCCCAATCAAATGCCGCTGCGGGTTACTCATTATCATTCTGGCAGTCAATCCCCTGGCAAGTCACGATGCTTTTCTTGTGGTTGCTGGGCATCGGCGCGAGTGCATTTCTCTTCATCCGGAAAATCCGCTATTATCATTGCCTGATTCGCCAAAGCGACCCGGTAAATGCATCGGAGTTACTATCGATTATAGCCTATTGGCGTGCGCACTTTTCCATCAGAAGACGCGTCCTGCTGGTAAGCGATCGCAGTTGCCCAGCCCCATTTACCATGGGTGTTCTCCGGCCGGTTATTTTTATACCTCAGGAATTGCTGTCCCGGAAAAAGCAAGCTCAGCTCTCCGCCATTATCGCTCATGAGATGGCTCATATTAAGCGGTTCGACCAGCTCTGGATACGATTTCAGAATCTGCTTCAAATCATCTACTTCTTTCACCCGGCTATCTGGATCGCCTCCCGCTATATGAATCAATCCCGGGAGCAAATTTGTGACCGCCTGGTATTATCCAGCGGCTCCGTATCACCACAGGATTATGGGCGAAGTATGCTGGATGTGCTCAAAATGACTTCCATGGAAGCGAATACCTATCCGGTATTTGCCGGTTTTTCAAATAACAATTTATCGCATTTTACCACACGCCTTAAAACGCTGAAAAAGGAGAGTATTATGAAAAAGCAGCGAATCTGCTTACCTATTTTGCTGACCATTCTATTAGGACTTTTAATTTTGCCGATGGCACCGAACCACTTTAGCAACTCAACTGTAACCGCAAGCCTGGCGGATACTTCCCCAATCAACACCCTTGCTATTACCGCCCCCGTTGTTACATCTGTTGGGGATAATACTGCTCATCCGGCATCATCAACAGTCTCTACCCACTTCCTGGCACTGGTATTTACGACGCCGATTAAATCCGGCCGTATCTCTTCAAATTACGGTATGCGGAAAAACCCCAAGACCAGGAAGAAACAGCTACATAAAGGAATAGACATTGCTGCCCCCACCGGCACGGATGTCCTCAGTGCGGCAGACGGCACAATTACATTTGCGGAAAGATCCGACAGCAAACACGGAAAACGAATTTCCATTCAGCATAGTGATGGCTATACCACGCATTACTCTCATTTAAGCAAGATCAATGTGCAGGCAGGCGATAAAGTTGCTGGCGGTGAGGTCATCGGCGCTGTCGGGAACACCGGGGT
>JAUIFT010000575.1 GCA_030430345.1 Calditrichia bacterium
AAGCCTTCCAGTTTAATCCGATCTGGTACCGGAAGGATATTTTTGAAACGTTAAAGCTTTCCCCGCCCCAAAGTTGGGAAGAGCTGCTGACGATTTGCGATAAATTACATGCTGCCGGCTATTTGCCTTTCACGGTATCGGCCCGCGGATGGCCGCCACCGGTGGCGCGTTGGTTTACTATCCTCAATCTCCGTTTAAATGGTGCGGAATTTCATGAAACCGTTATGCAGGGGAAAGTTGCTTACACTGATGATCGCATCCGGGAAATATTCCAATATTGGGGACAGCTTTTCGAGCATCATGCTTTTTCTGATACCGTCACCCAAACCAATTACGGGCAGGCAGTGCGGGAATTAGCCAGCGGGAAAGCGGCGATGTATAATCTCGGCGAATGGCTCTTCGAAAGCTGGCCGGCCAAACTTAATGATAAGCTGGATTTCTTTATCGTACCGAATATTCGTCCGGAAATTCCCCGGGCAGAAATCGTTCATGCCTATGGTGCATTTCTCACCGCTGCCGGCCAGGAGAAGGCTGCCGCAAAAAAATTGTTGAGCTACCTGGGGAATAAAGCCTCGCAGCAAAGCAACACCGATAGCCTGCAGCGTATCGTTCCCCATAATAAAGTAACGACTGCGCACTATTCCGATGTGCAGCATCGCCTCTTGGAAACCGTGAAGAACACCGGAACGCTGGTGCCATTATTTGAATTTAATACCGACCCGCGTATGGCGCAGGCCGGCCTGGAAGCCTTCGTGACTTTCTGCAAAAATCCGAAAGATATCGAAAGCGTTTTACAGCAATTGGAAACAAAGCGGCAGGAAGTTTTTGGGGATATCAAGTGAGCTGCTGCCATTAATATCAAGTCTGGAAATCGGATAACTGAAAGAGGATTTGCTGATGCCGCCGGGGCGGATATCAATATTCGCGACGAAGCATTCGCTGCAGCTCCTATTGGTTGGGCAATTGGTTTATTAATAATTTTCGTTACTTACTTATGTTACGCGATGCCTAAAGATTGCCCGCAAAATACACGAAACACGCCAAAGGTTAAATCGGCATAGTTGGGATTTGTAATACTTCTTGACATTTTCTTCATCCCTGTTTCAATTTTTTTCAAGTGTCTTTGTCTTTTTCGCGTATTTCGCGGGCAAAATCAAACATTTAATGAAATACTGCTAGATAGCATCAAATCTTCCTGGATATCATTACTTAAATTGTTTCCTTCTTAATCGCCTTTCCCTTTTGCGGTGCAGGCATATGGCATTCGCTGAGCGGCATAGCTTCATCAAATCCATCAAAAAAGTATTTGCTGAATTCTTCTATTTCCTGAATAAACGCTTCTTCTTTGCAAAAGCACATGTCCTCATCCAGAAAGAAAAACTCCAGATAATATTCAAAAAAGCCCTTCTCTGCTTCCTCTACCTCTTTTTCTTTGGTTTCATTATTTGCGACTACTTTCGCTTTTACTTTCGAGCGGCGTTCATCGGCAGTGAGTATTATAGTATTGCTACTGTAGGTGCTGATGCCGTTCTGGGCATATATCGCGGCACTCAGTACGGTCGCGGCTATCAAAAACCTCAAAAATTTTTTCATGATGTTTATTCCCTGTTTGCTTTGTCAGTGCATCTGCGTTTCAAATTCGTCGACGGTTTAAGTTGCTGAGTTTTTGACGACAGCATCTTGATGTTGCGGGCCATTTTCTTACTGTCTGGAATAAACTATCGAAATCGACAATGCTTTTCTAACTCTGGCGTAACAAAGAATACGGCTGATGTAACATTGCCACTATTGCCAGCATAATTTCAGAAAATGCACTTTTCTTAGCCTCCTTGTGCGATAATCTCATTCTCGCCTTAAGCGGTTTCCTTTCAATTAGTTATCTGCAAAATTTCAGCAAAAATCCCCCCATGAATATGGTGTAACCACTACATTCTTATGCAGGTTAGGAGTCACAGTCCAAACACGTTTGGCGGTATATGTTAACGATGAAGAAGCCGGGAGACCGGCGAAATATGAGTCGATAATTTAGAAACGAAGGAGCATGTTATGTTGGGTTTGATTAAGAATTGGCAGTCAGGCAGTTTCCGGCGCCTGGCATTTATTTGTCTGTTTGTCTGTTTTTCCGGGAGTCTTTTCTCGCAGGAATTATGGGTAGGGTCCCATCAAACAACCGCATTTAATCTGAAAGCCGTCGATCCCATCGATGGTAACAGCGCGGTTGGTGTCGGCAGCGGCGGGGTTATTATCCGCACTTTCAATAGCGGCGATAACTGGTTTGCCTATCCCTCCGGTTATGCTGTCGATCTGAATGACGTGAGTTTTGTCAGCGATCTGCTTGGCTGGGCAGTTGGCGCCAATGTTTCCGGAATTGGTTCACTGATGTTATCCACAACCGACGGTGGGCAAACCTGGGAACGCCAAAATGCCCCGGGTGGATTTACCGGGAAGTTGAATGGCGTATATTTCCTCAATGACAGCAATGGCTGGGCGGTTGGCGATGGCGGTAGAATTGCCCGCACCAGCAATGGCGGTCTTTCCTGGGAAGCAATTACGACCGGGACGAACATCCGTTTAAATGCGGTACATTTTAGTGATGCAAATATCGGTGTTGCCGTTGGCGGTGCAAATACTGCCGGTTATGTTATGCGAACCACCAATGGCGGCACGACCTGGACGGCACCGTTGCAGGTGGCTGCCCTGGAATTGTACGATGTGCGCTTTATCGACGCGCAGACAGTGGTTGCTACCGGTAATAATGGTGTGATTTTACAAAGCACTGATGCTGGTGTCAACTGGAGTGCCCGCACCACGCCGGCTGGTGCATTCCGTCCCTTGCGTGGATTGTCATCTGCCGGTAACATGGTGTTCGCTGCCGGTGATACCGTTATTGTGACCTCTGCGGATGGGGGGAATAGCTGGAGCCGGAAGAATACCGGTCTGCGCGGCAATGCCGGGAACCAGAATTTTTACGGAGTTAAGGTCGGCGACGTCGTATCCTCCTTTGCCGATCCGGCCGGCTTTGCCGGAAATATCGATCCGCTGGTGCTGCGGGTGATCCAGGGGCTGGCGGACATGCTTTCGGACTTCCCCGAGCACGTCAACGGGCACGTTCGCTGGAGCGACCGCGTCTATCGCCGCTGCCACGACGAGTCGACCAAGCA
>JAUIFT010000576.1 GCA_030430345.1 Calditrichia bacterium
TTAACAGCTCCGACCAGGATTATTACATTGGCAAACCATTTTTACAGATTGGCAAATACTATGGCGATTTTCCTTTCAATATTAATGTAACCGGACTGTATTACAATTCCCCGATCTTTACAAACCATACTGTACCAGGCGAAAATATTAACGCGGCGGATTCTCTCGCAGAAGAAATATGGGCAGGAAATAATATCCAGGATCTGGAGAGTCGCCCGCAAACCAATTCGCTTATTACCGAAATCATAGATATTAGCCTGACAGAAAGGGTACTCTCCCAATATACCGCTTTCTTAGCCTTGGAGCCCAGCGATACCGTTCAACCCTGCACTGATTGCTACGATGAAACCGGTCTGGTTACCGGCATTGATGAAATTAGTGACACTACTCAAGCAGATACGCTGACGCTTAACGCATTTCCAAATCCGTTTAATGCCAGCACGACGATTGAAATGCGTTTGCCGCAAAATTTCTATCAATCCCCGGAAGAATTATCATTCCGCATATTTAATGTGCTCGGTCAGCAGGTGAAGCAGTTCGCGGTAAATCGCCGGGATAGCCGAAATACCTTTCGCTTTCAATGGGATGGCCAAAATGACCGTGGCTCAACTGTCGCCAGCGGAGTCTACCTCTTTGTTGCAAACAGTCAAAGCCAGCGGAAAGTGCTGAAACTGATTTTGATGAAGTAGTGCTAATACCATATAAAAATGGATGAAATTTTATATCGGAATTAGAACCTAAGCCACTGATTTTTACAGATAGACACAAATGCCCGGGTGATTTTATTCCAGGTCTGGGTAAATCGGTAAAAATCGGTGGCAATCAGTGGCGGTCTTTAGAAAACGATAAACTGAGAATACTTTACAATCGTTAGCTTACTCATTACTCACCAGCCATTTATACATCACATGCGCATCCACATACCCGAGCTTTCGATGAGCGAACGCGCCGGGCAGAGTGCCGGCAATCCCGAATCCCAGCTTTTGCCAGAGGCGGACCGCACCTACATTTGTAGCAACGACCAGATTAAATTGCATCGCCTTAAATCCCAGCTTGCGCGCTTCCTGCTGGGAATGTTCGCACATCCGGGTAGCAACGCCTTTTCCCCGTGCTTCCTCCGGAACCATGTAGCCGCAATTACATACATGACCTCCCAGCCCCGGCTGATTTTGTTTGATAAAATAGGTGCCGATGATTTTTTCATTCTCAATTGCCACATAGGTTGCCAATGGTTTTTCCAGCCACTCTTTTAAAGCCTCATCCTTGCTGATATCGGGATCATAGGCATAAGTATCGCCGGAAATAACGATCCGGGAAAAGATATCCCAGATAGCATCACGATCTTCTTTCCGGCACTTTCGGATGTTAAAATTTTCCACAACACTCACTCCACTAAAAAATGATTCTTTCCGGTTGTGTTCCTATTTTTAAAACCGTATACTATCGGCCAATTTTCAGACAGGCAGTATCTGAAAAGAGAGCATTAGCCTAAATGCTCTACCGGGTATCATCGTCCCCAATGACGGTGAAATACGGGTATCATCGTCCCCCCTAATGATGATGAAACAACTAAATTATACATCAATTTTTTGTAACACTTCACCATTAAGCGTACAGGAGGTGTACTATGACCATCTTTTCCGCTGCTTTGCTTTTATTTTTGGTAATGGATCCCGTCGGCAATATTCCCTTTTTCTTAACGGCACTCAAAAATCTTGATAATAAACGAAAGAAGATTGTCATTTTAAGGGAGCTTTTTCTGGCACTGGCGGTGTTAGTAATCTTCTTATTTTTCGGCAGATACATCCTTAATGTTCTCCAAATTTCCGAGCCATCGCTAACAATGTCCGGCGGAATTATTTTGTTCCTCATTGCCCTGCGAATGATCTTCCCGCATGGCAAGAAAAACGGCGATCAGGAACTTGAAGGGGAACCTTTTCTGGTGCCGCTGGCAATTCCCTTTATTGCCGGGCCTTCTTCCCTGGCTTCGGTAATGCTCTTGATGAGTCAGGATCCCACCCGCTGGCAGGATTGGCTGGCTGCCCTGGGAATGGCCTGGCTGGCATCAGGTATCATCTTATTCCTGGCCAACAGCCTCAGCCGTTTTCTCGGCTCCCGAGGACTGATAGCTATTGAGCGC
Organism: Calditrichia bacterium; assembly: GCA_030430345.1. Next base: position 2,141 of record JAUIFT010000576.1, read on the forward strand.
CTGATGGGAATGATTCTCACAACCATCGCTATTCAAATGATTATGGACGGCATCCGGAAGTTTTTAATCCTATAAAGAGATAAAACTTTTAATGGGGAATAACGAATGCGGAATTAAGGTAAGATACTATATTCCGCATTCCAAGTTCACCTCCATCGGAATTAATTCTAGAGTTTGGTCGCTATTTAAGTCAAAATAAATTAACAGCATATTAGTGAAGAATACTATAACCAAATCGGAGATTTTTTTACAAGACCCATCCATGCTATTCCACCCGACTACCATTATTTTTTGCAGTCCTGTTGCGCAGATCCCAACAATTTTGAGTATTGTAAATACCGGTGCAACATTATTAGATTTCCACAGTCTGAAATAAAAAATACATAGGCGAAAAAACAGGGCCAAGCCATGATCAAATCATATTTCATTACTGCATTACGAAATGCCATTCGGCATAAGGGCTACTCATTTATTAACATTGCCGGGCTCTCTCTGGGCATTGCCGGTTGTATGCTTATTCTCGTATATGTGTTAACGGAGCTCAGCTTCGATCGTTATCACACTAATGCCAATAACATCTACCGCGTTGGCATCGATGCGAATATTGGTGGGCAAGCCGCGAAAATGCCAATTAGCAATGCCCCCTTGATGCCGGTGCTACTGAAAGATTACCCGGAAGTCATTAATGCCGTCCGTATTCGGAAGACCTCGCGGATGCCGGTTAAAATTGGCGAGAAGAATTTTTACGAAGAAAATATCGCCTATGCCGATGCATCCATGTTTGAAGTATTCTCCCATCCCATGATTTACGGCGATCCGGAAACAGCTTTAAAAGAAGCTAAAATAATCGACGAAAAAATAGCAAATGGAGAGGAAGTTGGAATTCTTGCTGGAGGTGATCCCGTCGAAAGTGGAGCCGGTCGCGGATGACACGACAGCGCGGGTCATCCAGCGTTTCTACGACGCGGGCGTCTATCCCGACTGGTGGAAGCTTGAGCCGATGAAGACGGATGAGGAGTG
>JAUIFT010000577.1 GCA_030430345.1 Calditrichia bacterium
CAACACTGTTACCTTGATAGAGCCGCGGGGAATATCAAGCGCATCCTGGGCAAAATTAAAAACATCATTCCAGAGATGAGCTTCCAGACGGTTTTCCAGTTTAGGGAGATAGAAATAAGGGCCGCTGCCATTATTCAGTAGCTGGCGGGCATTATGGAAAAAATACAAACCGAAATCCACCAGGGAAGCGGAGAGCGGCATATTTTCTATTTGGAGGTTTTTTTCACTGAGGTGCCAGCCGCGGGGGCGAACCAGCAGCAACGCTGTCCGCTCTTTTAGCTGGTAAGATTTTCCGCGGGCAGCATCTTCAAATGCAATCGTTTTATTAACGGCATCCCGTAAATTTATTTGTCCCTGGATAATGTTTTCCCAGGTAGGAGAATTTGAATCTTCGCAGTCGGCCATAAACACATCTGCATCGGAGTTCAGAGCATTGATCATCATTTTCCGGTCAATCGGACCGGTAATCTCTACCCATCGTTTTTGTAAATCATCGGGAATCGGGGCAACGCGCCAATCCGGGTCCATGCGAATGTCCCGGGTTTCCGGCAGGAAGTCCGGTAATCGCCCACCATCAATTTCTTTTTGCCGGGCATCCCGGCGGGCAAGCAAATGCAAGCGGGTGTCGTTAAATCTGCTGTGAAGCTCCGCCAGAAATTGCAGAGCGGCTGGTGTGAGGATTTCCCGGGCCGCCTCATCCACCGGCCCTTTCACCTCGATTGCGATACTCTCGGAATCGATATTCATTGTACCTCCTTCGATTAATTAGTATGCCGCTAATTCAATGCCAGCTTTTCAACCAGGTGATAAAAGCCGGTTATATATTGTTTATTATAGAATTAACAAAAGATGAAGAACGTACTGCGACTTATTATCCGGGACATCATTGTCCCACAGCAATACAACTACAGGTAAGCAATTAAACGTGTATCGGCCAAAACTGCGTGTGCCGGAGCGCCGCAGCTGTTTGGTTCGGCAATCGTGAAGATATGTAATGAAATAGTTTCAACCCACTCAGAAGCTCTTATATTATATAGTCCTAAATTCAGAAAAATCAAGCAAAGAGATTTTTTTCACGAATTATTTTTAATTCCGTGCCATTTTCTCTCCCCAATCATCTCCCCGGGACATTTATGTCTCTTTTGATGATATTGACTTCCTGCTGGCGTATCATTACTCCAGGCAGAAATACGCGGGGGGAAGCGAATCAATCCGTTGCTATGGCCGCCGGCAAGCATTGCCCTGTTCGAAAAAATATGCACCTTCCCTCTCCGCTGCCACCGTTGCGAATGATTATCATTTTACAATTATCTTGACTTATTGGGGCGGAATCGATAATATGAAATTGTTATAATGTGAATCATAAACCCAGGAAAAGACTGTAAAGAAACGACCCAAACAAGCATTCACCTAAACTATTATTTTTTATGCTTATACAGCCTGGTTTTAAAATATCCAGGCTTTTTTGATTTCTAATATTTTGGAGAAGAGAAAACAATAAATAAATCTGGTAATTCTATAATTCGAAAGGAGAAAATAATGTTGGACCTAAGCAATTTTCCGGGTGCAAAATATTACTGGCATAACGGGAAAATATTAGACTGGGACTCCTACGCGATTCACGCAATGGCACACGTTGCCCATTACGGCAGTTCCGTATTCGAAGGCATTCGTGCTTATGAAACCCCTCGTGGTCCGGCGATTTTTCGCCTGAAAGAACACATTGATCGCTTTTTCTATTCCGCATCTGCGATCAACATGGAAGTACCGTATCCTCATGACGAGATCAGTGAAACTTGCCGGATAGTTGTCCGGAAAAACCAACTCAACAGCGCCTATATTCGCCCGAATCTTTTCTATGGGTATGGCAATCTTGGGCTCACCCCACACGCCTGTCCGGTAAATCTGACCGTCGGCTGCTGGGAGTGGGGTGCCTACCTGGGAGAGGAATCATTGCGGAATGGTGTTCATACCCTTCTGATGCCCTGGAAACGTTTTCATCCTTCCCAGATAAATGCCTCCGTGAAGTTGGGCGGATTATACGTTCAGTCAAATATTTTCGCGACGGAAGCGCGTCGTTTGGGATATAACGAAGCCGTTTTTCTCAATCTGGAAGATAGAATTTCCGAAGGCCCGGGAGAAAATATCATTATTGTAAAGAATGGTAAACTGACCACTAACGACAAAGCGGAATCTGTCCTGGAAGGCATCACCCGCACATCGATTATGACTATGGCGAAAAATCTGGGTTATGAAACCGAGATTGCCCCGATTAGCGTCGAAGATTTTCTGACCGCTGATGAAGCCTTCTTTACCGGCACCGCAGCAGAGGTGACACCAATTACCAGAATCAGCGATTCCCGCGATCGTAATCAATCCCAGGAAGAATGGAAAACATATCAGCTTGGCGATGGCAAACCCGGAAAAATCACCCTGGAACTGGCGCAGCTCTACCAGGATATTGTTCGTGGTAAAGTGGCGGAATACGATCACTGGCTGACTTACGTTTATGACACACCGGAAGAGGCAAAGTCCAATCTGAATGGCCGCATTAAGGCTTTGGATCCGGAAAACGTCTGATTGTTTCGGTCATAAATTGCATTTTCAAAGCGCCTGCTAAATAATTTTATTTGGCAGGCACTTTTTTTTGATTTTATATCGCTGTTGGAATTATCTTATCCATTCGGCCGCAGGAAATACAAACAAAACCGGTTTTAAAACCGGGCTGGTTTTTTGCAACGTCAAACACGATACAACGGTTCATAATGTTATATTTTTCAACAAATTCTTTCCGGCAGGTAAGGATAAATTCCTGATGAGATCAAACAAAATTATTGTTGTTATTAACTTTATAAAGTAAGGAGGGAAATGCAATGCCTTCAGTCTCCCAACGCGCACAATCGATGCCGCCATCCCCAATCCGCAAACTGGTTCCCTATGCCGAAGCTGCAAAAGCGCGTGGCGTAAAAGTCTTCCACCTCAATATCGGGCAACCGGATATCCCCACCCCGAAAGTCATGATGGATGCCTTCCGCAATCATGATATCGAAGTGCTTGCCTATGGCCACTCCGCTGGCTTATGGGAATACCGGGAAGGCCTCGCGAAGTATTATCAGAAGAACAATATCAACGTCAACAAGGAAGAAATTCTCGTA
>JAUIFT010000578.1 GCA_030430345.1 Calditrichia bacterium
CCGCAATTGTTTACCGCATTACAGAGCACATCAAAAAAGTTGGTATTATGGACGGTGATGGCGTATGACTTTAAATGGCAGAAAGAGCGTATTCTAAAGCATTTACTTTATCAAACCCATGCTGGCGATATTATCGTTTTTCATGATTCTCCGAAAACCTCATCGGTGTTGTTGGAGGTTTTGCCACCATTTATCCAACACTGCCGCTCCCGCGGATGGAGCTTTGAATTAATCTGACGTTGCAATTTCTTCTCAATTTCTGTCCTAACTAATCTTTTTGCCCGTTTGGCATCCCCTAAAGAAAGCCTGCATTAAACGGCATTCTGATGCGCTAATATTTTGCTGTTTCCGAAAAGAAAAAACTGTTGACATCATTGCAAAAATGATTAAATTGGCGAGGCTTGTTTGTTTAATATATTAAAGAAAAAATTTAATAATCTAAATATAAGAAAGGGAGGCAAATGTATATTCCGGAAAATACCTCCCCGGTTATTGATAACGATTCGTTCGTATTGAGCAACGAAAAATTAGTTCAGAACATTTTAGTCGGAAACCGCATTCCGCAGGATTTTTTTATTACAAAAGGAAGTGGAGAGAGTGATATTACTATTCATGCGGGTTCTTATCATCTTGCTTTGAAAGATGCCGGTATCGAACGGCTGAATATTATGACATATTCTTCGATCCTGCCAGCGATTGCCCGGGAAGTTTCCCGCCCGATAAATATGACTCATGGTGCAGTGATGGAAACAATTATGGCCACTGGTAATTGCCGGGCAGGTGAACGGGTAAGCGCCGGCATTATTTGGGGATGGTTAACCGATCGGAAAAATCGTCAGCGCTATGGGGGATTGGTTTGCGAACACTATGGTGATTACAGTGATGAATCCTTGCGAAAATTGCTGGCGGACAGCCTGGAAGAACTCTATGTAAACGGGTTTGATGAAGAATTTGAATTGGGCGATATCCGAATAGAATCCCAGTGTGCCACACCAAAGAAAAAATTCGGAACCGCCCTGGTTGCCTTGTGTTTTACCAGTTACAGCGTGCCGGTTCTGGAACGGTCTTACTGACCATATAAAGGATAATCAACTCTCGACGGCACTTCGACAACGACGAGGCGTAAACCTTGCGTCTCGTCTGCCTCGACAAGCAATTCACTATCCTGACTGGCCTGGATAACCGAAAAATCCCTGGATTGTATCTCCTGGGGAGAAGCGGCTGTATCCGAAACCCAACGGCCTTTACCTTTTACCGTCATTGCCGCAATTGTATTACCGGCATCAATCTTGAAATGAAATGATTTTCCCGGTTGAATGTCAATATCCTGCATTCGTACATCCGCATCCAGTTGAACCGGGGCGCCGCTGCCGATGATGTCTTTCCGGATAGCGCCATTGTCAGCAATGCTGGGAAAGTCATCGTGCTTATACTGATTGTAAGTTGGCGGCTTTCGAATACTTTCCCGCAAATATGGCTCAAACCAAATTTGAAAAAACTCGGTTTGTTCACCATACATTTCTTCCCGGTGGTAAATACCGCTGCCAGCCTGCATTACCTGGGCACCGCCGCTGCTAACCCGGCTGTTGTTCTTTAAACTATCCGTATGGCCGATTTCCCCATCCAAAACATAGCTGATAATTTCGAACGCCTGATGCGGATGCATACCAATTACTCCATCACCCTTTGCAGATGCCCATGCCCAATAAAACAAGGGACCAACTCTTGGGGCTTCCGAGTTACCTCCGGGAAAATCCACCGGTTTAATTTCGCTGATCTTACCATTGTCAAATGCGCCGCTGCCTTGGCGGGCAGGCGGATATACCGTTATTTTTGTATGATTATCGAGCTGCATGTCGCTCTCCTTTAAGGCTGTTTGTAAAAGTGAGTTAAATAAATGCTAACTTTTGCAAAAGTGTAAGTAGGATTATTGTTCGGAGAGAAAAGTTACAATCTGCCACATGCGTCAATTGCTTGAATATCATTCCTGGTGTATATTATTTCAAAAGCCTGAATAAATTGCCCGTATTATCAAAGGAAAGCTGCCCTATGGCTGAAAAGAAAGCTGCTTTATCAAAAAAGTATACGGCTGAGCTAGATGCCGTTATCCGGGATGAACTTAAGTTTATCGAAAAGAGCCGGCAGAAAAGGGGGGTAAATAAGGAATATAAGCTGGATTCTTCCTTGCCGCCGGAAAAGCAAAATCTCTGGGGCCTGGCGATTTCCGGCGGGGGCATTCGTGCGGCAACGACCGGACTGGGAATGCTGCAGCAGCTAATAAAGCGTGATTTATTGAAGAAGTTTGACTACCTCAGCACGGTATCCGGTGGGGGATATATTGGTAGCTGCCTGACCACGCTTCTTTCCAATGATAAAACGGACAGGGATGGGCAGAAATATAAGATTAGTGAAACTGTTGGTATCAATCCGGAGAATTCTCCTTTTGTCGGTTTGGATGATGCCGGCGAAGACCGCGATGAGTCCCAGGTGCGGATGGGGGTTCGCCATCAGATTCATCACCTGCGAACCCATGGCGAGTACCTGATTCGCAATAAAAGTATTCTCAGCAGGGATTTTCAGCGGGCGATCGGCACTTTCTTTTCCGGTTTTTCCCATCACCTGGTTATGTATTTATTGATGATAACAGCACTGGTTGCCACGATACATTTTACGATTTTCACTATTGTTCCGGAAAATGGAGAAACCCGGGCAAATACCCTTCTAACGGAGCTGAATTACAATGAAGTTGAAAACTATAAAATATCAGAACGCTCGCTGAAATACCTGGAAGTTAACGGCGTCTCAGCGGAGGTGCGAAATAAACTCGCTTTACTGAAAGATCAGTTATTCTACCGTGGGGAAGAGGCATTCCTGGAAAAATTGGCAGAAGCCGTGGGCAGCGAGGCACTGGATAGTTCAACCCAAAAATTGATTTTAACCTGCACAATCAACCGGGAGAGCAAAGGGCTGGAATATGTGACCAGTGAGTTACGAACCTGGGCATACAGCCGTATCGGCGTGCCGCTGTTTCGAATGTTTTATGGCGGTCTGGAAAATCGACCGTATGAATACCTTTTCTTTGCCATACTGGGAGGAATATGGGTAACGATTGCAGTAAGTCTCGGCAATTGGGGAAGTAAGAAAGTTAC